>JAJDFU010000103.1 GCA_020528935.1 Saprospiraceae bacterium
GGTCCCGGTAGCCGGCCTCCGCTGCCCAGAGCTGGGGACCGGGCTGGGGCTGGTATTACCCGCCGGGCTGGGGCGGCTACCCGGTGTACTACAGCTATACCACCGGCACGCTCATCCTTTTCGTGAGTGATTTCGAAAGTGCCGACAGCGGCGAGAACGGCGAAAATATTCCCCTCGTTTGGCAAGGTGCGGCCGACGGCTACCTCAACAACCGGGTAAGCGAAAGTCGCCTGCGCAGTTTCCTTGCACAAATGTGGGAGCAGTCGCCCTATTTCCGCTCAGCCAATTAATTGTCCACCCCAAAAAGAACACACATGAACCGCAAATCCTTTTTCATACTGCCCATTCTGTTGCTGAGTGCCTGCCTGGGCTACGCGCAGGGCATGTTCAGCGTAACCTATGACGTGTCTTTGCCCATAGGCGCTACCAACGCCTACATCGGCCAGGCCTCCTTCCGGGGCGTCACGCTCATCGACGGGCGCGCTTTCATTTCCGACAACATTTCCATCGGCGGCTCGCTCGGCTGGCACGTATTTGTGGAGAAGCTGTCGGGCACCTTTTCCCCGGAGCCCAACCTGGACGTGACCGGCACGCAGGTCCGCTACATCAACTCGTTTCCCGTCATGGCCCGTGGCCACTACTACTGGAATACCTACGGCCGTATCATGCCGTACGTAGGCCTGGGGGCCGGCACTATAAACGTGAATCAGCGCACGGACTTCGGCCTGTTTACCGACCGCACCAACTCCTGGACCTTCGGCCTGTCGCCCCAGGTAGGTGCCCTATTCGACATGGGCGGCCAGGTAAACCTGCACCTGAAAGCCGAGTACAATCACGGCTTCAAGTCCGGAGATACCAATTTCGACATCCAGTACTTCACCATCGGTCTCGGTCTCGCCTGGCTCTGATCCGGCCGGCCCGGCAGAGCGGCCCCATTGAAGTGGCCGCTCTGTTTTTTATCCCCTCTTCGCATGCAGCAAGGCCGGCTCGAACTGCTCGACTTCCTTCTCATCGCCCTTTACTTTTTGCTGGTTTTCGGCCTGGCTGCCTGGGTAACCCGGCGCGAAAAACGGCGCAAGGCGGAGGACTACGGTTCCAAAGACTATTTTCTGGGAGGGCGAAACCTGGGGTGGTTCGTCATCGGGGCCTCTCTTTTCGCCTCCAACATCGGATCCGAGCACCTCGTCGGCCTGGCCGGTTCCGGCGCCCGGGGCGACATGCCGGCCGCGCAGTTCGAACTCCTCGCTTCCTTCATGCTCATCCTGCTGGGCTGGCTGTTTGTGCCCTTCTACCTGCGCAGCGGCGTATACACCATGCCCGAATTTCTGGAACGCCGCTACTCGCGGGCTGCCCGCAATTACTTGTCTATCCTTTCCATTTTGGCGTACATCCTCACCAAGATCTCGGTGACCATTTTTGCCGGAGCCCTGGTGTTCGAAGTACTGGGCGTACCCTTCTGGACAGGCGCCCTGCTGGTAGTGGTCGCCACCGGCCTGTACACCATCCTGGGGGGCCTGCGCGTCGTGCTGTACACGGATATGCTTCAGATGATCGTCCTGCTGACCGGCTCGATAGGACTCACGATTTACGGGTTCGCTGCTCTGGGCGGCTGGTCGGGCTTCACCCAAACGCTGGTGTCGGCTGGTGCCTCCCCCGGTCGCTACCTCAACCTGTGGCGGCCGCTGTCCGACCCCGATTTCCCCTGGACGGGTATCCTCTTCGGTGCGCCCATTCTGGGGGTGTGGTACTGGTGTACGGATCAGTTTATCGTGCAGCGGGTCCTTTCGGCCAAAAATGTCTCAAATGCCCGCCGGGGGGCCCTCTTCGGCGGCTTCCTCAAGATCCTGCCCCTTTTTCTGTTCGTACTGCCCGGTGTTTTGGCCTTCGCCCTGGCCGAACGGGGATTGATCAGCCTGAACGGCGAGCCGGACACTGCCCTGCCGGCCCTGATCACCGGCTTTCTGCCCGCCGGCCTGCGGGGGCTGCTGTTGGCCGGGCTGCTGGCCGCACTCATGAGTTCGCTGTCCTCGGTGTTCAACTCCTGCTCCACCCTCTTTACCATCGATTTCTACAAGCGCTGGCGCCCGGGCAGCAGCGAGCGCGAGCTGGTCGTGGTAGGCCAGGTGGCCACGGCCGTGCTGGTAGCCATTGGGCTGCTATGGATTCCCCTCATGCGCACCCTCATGGAAGACGGGGGCTTTTACAAATACCTGCAAAGCATTCAGGCCTACATCAGCCCGCCCATTGCAGCGGTGTTCTTACTGGGCTTGTTCGCAAAGCGCATCAATGCCCGCGGGGCTATGGCAGCACTTTGGACGGGCTTTGTGCTCGGCATCGGGCGCCTGATGCTGGAATACGCTAAGGAAAGCGGCCGGCTGGCTCCGGGCGGCCTGGCGTACACCCTGGCCGACATCAATTTCCTTTACGTCGCCATGCTGCTGTTTGGCGTGTGCGCGGTGGTGATGGTGCTGGTGAGTTTGACCGCTCCGCCACGGCCGGCCCACCTGCTCCGGGACGTCACCTTCAGCCGGCCCGACAGCAAAGCGAACCGCTTCCACCCGTCCAATCCCGACTTCTGGTGGACGGTGCTCCTGGCGGCCGCCATCATCGGGATTTGGCTCCTTTTCAGTCCGCTGGTGTTGGGGCGGTAGCCTACAATTCGTTTACGTGCTCCCTGTAGTAGGCGGCCTGCTTGAGGAGGGCTTCTTTCTTGTCGTCGTCCATGCGATCCCAGGTGCGGTACATCATGCCGATGCGGGGATTGTTTTCCAGCTTGTCGCGGTGGCGCTCGTAGAAGTCCCAGTACAGGCTGTTGAAAGGACAGGCCCCTTGTCCGGTTTTGACCGTGTGGCTGTAGGCGCAATTCTTGCAGTAAGGCCCCATCTTGTGGATGTAGTTGGCACTGCTCACATAGGGCTTGGTGCCCACCACACCTCCGTCGGCAAACTGGCTCATACCGCGGGTATTGGTGATCTCCACCCACTGAATGGCGTCGATGTAGATGCCCAGGTACCAGGCGTCCACCTCGTCGGGGTGTACCCCCAAAAGAAGGGCGAAGTTTCCGGTCACCATAAGCCGCTGGATATGGTGGGCGTAGGCGTAGTCCAGCGATTGACGGATAGCATGGCGCAGGCAGTTCATCTTCGTATCGCCCGTCCAGTACCAGTCGGGCAGGGCGGCCTGGTGATCAAAGAAATTGCGCTCCGCATATTCGGGCATTTTGGCCCAGTAAATGCCGCGCATGAACTCCCGCCAACCGATGATCTGCCGCACAAAGCCCTCGATCTGGGCCATGTCGATCTCGTCGCGGCGCTCTTCCCACTCGGCAATGCAGCGCTCTACGACCTCTAGGGGAGAGAGCAGCTTGGTATTGAGCGCGAAAGACAGACGCGAGTGAAAGAGGAAGGGATCGCGCTCCGTCATGGCATCCTGGTAGCGACCGAAATTGGGCAGTGCATGCCGGGCGAAATGCTCCAGCAGTTCCAGGGCTTCGGCCCGGGTCACCGGCCAGATGAAACGCTGCGCATCTATCCGGCCGATCGTTTTCACCCCCTCCCGCTCCAGCAGTTCTGCCAGCTCCCGCACATCGCGGGGAAACACCTTGTGTTCCGGCAGGGGCTGATCGTCCGGCAGCTTCTTCCGGTTTTCCCGATCGTAGTTCCACTGGCCGGTCAGCGGCGTCTCTCCGTCGGCTTCCATTAGGATGCCGTACCTGCGGCGCATATCCCGGTAAAACGTCTCCAGGAGATACATCTTCTTGCCCGCGAAAAGCTCCTCCACGGCCTGTCGATCGCTCATAAAGTGACCGGTGTCCACGCAGCGGATCGGTATGGATAGTTGCTCGCAGAGCTGGGCCAGTTCCTCATCCAGGCGATACTCGTCGGGCTGCTGGTACTCGAAATTCTCTATCCCGTATTCGCTGATGATCGCCTGGATATTGGCGGCGATGGAAGAGCGGTTGCGCTCGTCGTCGAGCTCCAGGTATAACACTTCGTGCCCTTTTTCGCGAAGAAAACCGGCAAAGTGCCGCATGCCCAGAAAAAACCCGATCACCTTCTGGATGTGATGCTGCACGTAATCGGTTTCGGACCGGCATTCCATCAGTACATACAGGGTTTGGGGATCGGGTTGGCCGGAATACCAGAAGTGTTGGTGATTGAGCTGATCGCCCAGGATCAGGCGCAGACGGCGATGGGAGGTGGGCATGCAGGTTTTTACAGTCCTAAACGGGGTAAGGCCGCAGCAGTTCAAAAATCGATCTGCGCAAAATTATCTTTGCTGCAGGGTTAAAAACATAACTTTTAAAACTATGCAAGTCGATTCTAAGCAAAAAATTTTTGGAAATGTTAAATTAGTGTTACCTTCACTGAGGCAATTAAAACCGAATGTTGCGCAAGGAATAACCACTGCAAAAAATTTGGAATGCCACCCGGCGTTTTCATGGTTATGGTTGAATGGTTTATGGTTTAATTTTTTGCAATTCGCACTTCATTTCCTTTGTAATAACAGTCGGGTGATTTCAAGACGAGCGAAGCTTCTCCATGCTTCGCTCATTTTTTTTTGGTCCGCAGACAGCGCGCGAAAATCCTGGGGCCTTTCTATTTTAGCTGCTCAAACACAGAAAGATTGATACGAGCTACAGGCATTCGCAAATCCTACGGGCAGCTGGAAGTACTTCGCCGGGTAGACCTCTCGGTACAACGCGGGGAGATCGTCTCCATCACGGGCAAATCGGGCGCCGGCAAGAGCACGCTGCTTCACATACTGGGCACCCTGGACCGGGCAGATGCCGGCCGGATAGCCATCGATGAACAGCCTATAGATCAGCTGAAAGGCAAGAAGCTCGCGGCTTTTCGAAATGCCCAGATCGGTTTCATCTTCCAGTTTCACCACCTGCTTCCGGAGTTTTCCGCCCTGGAAAACACCTGCATTCCCGGCTTCATGGGCGGGCGCTCCGAGGGCAAAGTGCGGAAGGAAGCCGAAGAGCTGCTGGACTACCTGGGGCTGAGCGAACGGCTACACCACAAGCCCGGCCAGCTTTCCGGCGGGGAGCAGCAGCGCGTTGCCGTGGCGCGGGCCCTCATCACCAGGCCGGCCGTCGTGCTGGCCGACGAGCCTACGGGCAATCTCGACTCCGGCTCCTCTCAGGAGTTGCATCAGCTCATCCTGCGGTTGCGCGAAGACTTTCAGCAGACCTTTGTCATCGTCACCCACAACAAGGACCTGGCCGCCCTGGCCGATCGCAGCCTGCACATGGAGGACGGCAAACTTTCCGCAGCATGATCACGCCAAGGCCGCATACCGAGCCCGAGAAGAAAACGACCGGCCCCGCCGAAAGGCCGCGGACAGTAAGAAGCCTTCTGGGCGAACTGCTGGATGCGATTCGCGACTGGTTTGCCGATTTCATCAACCTCAACACCGGCATGGACCGGGAGAGTACGGTGCTCTACATCCGGAACAGCAAGAGCATCCGGGGCGCCAATGCCTGGTTGCTCGTAGCTTCCATCTTCGTGGCGTCCATCGGACTGGACCTCAATTCGGATGCCGTCATCATCGGTGGGATGCTGATCTCCCCCCTCATGGCGCCCATCCTGGGGGTGGGGCTTTCCATCGGCACCAACGACAAGGAATCGCTCTTTTCCTCCCTCCAGCATTTCGGGGTGGCCATGCTCATTGCCATTATCACCAGCACCATCTATTTCCTGCTTACCCCCCTGGGCGAGTACAACGACTCCATCGACGCCCGCACGGCCCCTACCCTGCTCGATTGCCTGGTCGCCATCTTCGGCGGCCTGGCCGGCATCATTTCCATCACCCGCAAGGAAAAGGGCAGTGCCATACCGGGGGTCGCCATCGCCACTGCGCTGATGCCCCCCTTGTGCGTGACCGGCTACGGCATTGCCAACGGCGACAGCACGGTCACGATCAACTCTTTTTACCTGTTCTTTCTCAACTCCTTCTTTATAGCCCTCACCACTTTCATTATCGTACGCCTGCTCAACTTTCCGCTCAAACAATTCATGGACCCCCACGAGCAACAGCGCACCACCTGGATCCTCGTGGTCTTTACCGTGCTCATCATGTTGCCCAGCGCCAAGATCCTGTACGACGTATGGAGCGAGAACCGCACGGCGCGAAAGGTGGAATGGTTCATCCAGGAGCACTTCAATCGCGAGACGGGCACCTTCTGTATCAAGCACAACATCGTCGAAGAGGATACCGTGAAGCTGCTGGAACTCCAGCTCATCGGCAACCACATCCCCGAAGACTCCACGGCCTTTCTCTACGAAGGGCTGCGCCGGCAGGGCCTCAAAAACTTCCAAATCAGTCTTATTCAGGACCGGGAGGCCAGCCTGGAGGAACTCAAAAAACTGCGCACCGAACTCCAAAGCCTGGAGGATGTAGCCGGTCTGCTGCGCCGTACGCAGGAGGCCCGTTCGGAAGTGGACCTGCGCATCGAGGAGCTGCAGGGCCGGATCGATAGCCTGCAGGCCGACACCATCCCTTTCTACCGCATCACCCGGGAGGCCGAAGTGCTTTTTCCCAATATCGAACGCCTGGGATACGGACAGGCCATTCAGCGCGGCAAGGGCCAAACAACGGCCGTTGTCCCCACGTTTATGGTGCAATGGGACGGCCGGCTGAACCGCTATCAGCTTCGGCAGGAAGAGGAAAAACTGACCGAATTCCTGAAGCTGCGCGCCGAACTGGACACCGTTCAGCTGCTGAAATACTAACTGATGCTGCGCACAGGCTTCTGGCCGATCCTTACCCTGCGCAAGGTCGGCGATCAAACCGGAGCCCAACGAACACCAATCCGCTTTTCAACGCATGCACGCACTTCTGCTGGTCGATATTCAAAACGATTTTTTGCCGGGCGGGGCCCTGGAAGTACCCCGCGGCGACGAGGTGATCTCCGTAGCCAATGCCCTTATTCCGTTCTCTTATACACCTCGTAAGCCGCCGCCGAGCAACCAACTGGAGAACA
>JAJDFU010000479.1 GCA_020528935.1 Saprospiraceae bacterium
CGCGCGGGGGAAGTTGCCCGTGCGGTGGTGCTGCCACCCCTGGTAGGAGTTGCGATGGTGAGGCGGGAGACGGGCAACGGGTGTGTGTGGGTACGGGACAGGGAGCAGGGAAACCGACAGTAGTGCCAATAGGCTTGGCAGGTACGTCATGAGGTGGTAAAGCGAGGCGGAAATGCGCAGTTGTTGATTCCGTACATGCCGGAAAAAAGCAACTTTCTTGTACAACGCATCCAAATACCTTCTGTTATGAATTGGCCCATACTCATCGCCGCCCTGTTGTCGGCAATACTCTTTGTGGCACACACCTTTTTCGGCACTCGACAGACCTGGAGCACCCATCCGCCAGCACAGGATGGCTGGCACCAGCACCGCAACTGGCATCAGGCCGTGGCGGCCTGGCACCTGGTCACGGCCGACCTGCTGCTGCTCGCCGCCCTGCAGTTTGCCCTGGCCTTTCGCACCGATTGGACGTTCCGCAAGGAGGCCGCCCTCTTCGTGGCCGCATTCTACGGCCTGTGGGCACTCCTTTGGCTGCTCAACTTCGGCATCACGCGGGGCGCACACCGCTTTTTCTGGGGCCTGCCGCAATGGATGTTCTTTCTGGCCAACGCCGTGCTCATGCTCTGGGGCGCCTACGGCATATCCACGTTTTGACCCCATAAATGCGCACGACTGTCTATCTTTAATGCATGAGTCGTTTTCTGTTCTTTCTGGGGCTGTTGCTCGCCGGCTGGCATTGTGCCCGGCAACAACTGCCGGCCGAACGGCAATTGGCCTTCGTGCCGCCCCCAAATATCTGCATAGACCGCGAGGCGCGGCGCATCGGCCCCTGCGAACCCAGCATCGCCATCAACCCGGCCGATCCCGGGCAGGTCGTCGCCGGCTCGGTACTGGATAATGTGTACACCTCCGCCGACGGCGGAAAAACCTGGACAGCCGAAACCCTGGAATCGCCCCACGGCGTCTTTGGCGATCCGGTGGTGCTGGCCGACTTCGAAGGGCGCTTTTTCTACGCCCACCTTTCCGACCCCACCGGCCGCGGCTGGGCCGATCCCGGCCTGCTGGACCGCATCGTGATCCAGCGCAGCACTGACGGGGGCCGCAGCTGGTCCGAGGGCTCCTTCACCGGTTACCGCCCGCCCAAAGACCAGGACAAGCACTGGCTGGCCGTCGATCCCCGCAACCAGCACCTTTTCTGCACCTGGACGGAATTCGACGAGTACGGCTCCCGCGATCCCCAGGACCGCAGCCGCATCCTCTTTGCCAAGAGCACCGACCACGGCCAAAGCTGGAGCGAGCCGGTCGTGCTCAGCGGACGGGAAGGCAACTGCCTGGACGACGACCAAACCACCGAAGGCGCCGTGCCGGCCGTGGGGCCCCAGGGCGAATTGTACGTAGCCTGGGGCTACGACGAACGCATCTACTTCGATCGCTCGCTGGACGGCGGCCAGAGCTGGATGGAAGAAGACCGGCACATTGCCGATCAGCCCGGCGGATGGTCCTTCGACATCCCCGGCCTGGGGCGGGCCAACGGCATGCCCGTCACGGCTACGGACCTCAGCCCGGGCCCGCATCGCGGCACCATCTACGTCAACTGGGCCGACCAACGCAACGGCACAGACGATACCGACATCTGGATCATCCGCTCCGAAGACGGCGGACAGAGCTGGAGCGAACCCCTGCGCGTCAACGACGATCCGCCCGGCAAACAACAGTTTTTCACCTGGATGACCGTAGATCCAACGGACGGCAACATCTACATTGTATTCTACGATCGCCGGGCCTACGCCGATGAGCAAACGGATGTATACCTGGCCTGGAGCACCGATGGCGGCCGCAGCTTCACCAACCGCAAGATCAGCGAAAGCCCCTTTTTGCCGGCCCCGGGCAACTTCTTTGGCGACTACAACCACATCAGCGCACACAACGGCCAGGTGCGCCCCATCTGGACCCGCGCCGACGGCACCCGCCTGAGCGTGTGGACAGCCCTCCTCCAGTTTGGCGATTCCAAGCCATAGTTTCAACCTCAGCTTATGAACAACCGAAGCCCTGCCAAGCGAAAGATCCGCCGGATCCTGCTCACCAGCCTTCTCATGCCCTTGCTGACCGCGCCCTTATCTGCCCAGGTATTGATCGCCCTGCTGTTTGGCGACAAGCTTCAGTCGGACAAGCTTCAGTTCGGGCTTACTGTAGGAGGGAACTTTTCCACCCTTTCCGGCGATTTTGACGCTTCCTTTGACCACGGCCTGAACTTGGGTCTGTTCTTCAATTTCAAGCTGGGTGAACGATGGTACCTCCACCCGGCAGTCATCCCCAAATCGCCATTGGGCGCCCGGAGGATAGCACCCTATGCCCTTGGCGATGCG
>JAJDFU010000615.1 GCA_020528935.1 Saprospiraceae bacterium
ATCATCAGTAACCCAGCCACAGTTAAGTGAACTATCCCCCGGGAGCGATGATTGAAAGAATTCCGAGAGTTTCCAAACCCACACCTCACCCCCAAACCCAAACCCAAACCCAAACCCAAACCCAACTAAAAATCCCTACCTTTGCATCATCTCATTTGGGGTGCCCCACCTTCGAGGGACGATTTTTTTTGCCATGCAGAAATCGTCTATCGTTTTACGGGCTGAGATCATACCCATTGAACCTGCCCGGGTAATGCCGGGAAGGGATGCGATGAGCAGCCGGATCGCCTGCCGGCGCTTGCTTCGCTTTTCAGAATGGAATTTCATTGGAATCCGCTGTTTTAGCCCCATGGGCAGCGCTTTGCTCTCGTTTCAAAAACGTTTGAACCATGACAAAGCCTTGCATCACCTTCGCCTTCATTCTTTTGGGCATGGTATTTTCCCACGCACAAGGAAGCAGCCTGAGCGGCACCGTGCGCACTGCGGCGGGCGAGCCCCTGCCCGGGGCCACGATCTTCCTGCCCGGTCTGGAGCCCGTTCCGGCCCCCGACAGCATGGGGTCTTATCGCTGGGCCGACCGGCCGCCAGGTATCCACCGCCTGCGGGTGAGCTGCGTGGGCTACGAGCCCTACGAACTGGCCCTGCGCCTGAGTGCCGATCAAGACCGCCGCTTCGACATTCGCCTGTAAGAGGCCGGCCTGGCCCTGGACGAGCTCATCGTCTCGGCTACCCGCGCTGATGCGCGCACGCCCATTACCTTTCAGGAGCTGGAAAAAGAGGAGCTGGAGGCCCGCAACCTGGGCATCGACGCGCCCTTCCTGCTGCGCTATACCCCCTCGGCCGTGGTCACCTCCGATGCCGGGGCGGGCATCGGCTACACGGGCATCCGCATTCGCGGTACGGATCCCACCCGCATCAACGTCACCATCAACGGCATTCCGCTCAACGATGCCGAGTCCCAGGGCGTCTTCTGGGTGAATATGCCGGATTTCCTCAGCTCGGTGGAAGACATCCAGATCCAGCGGGGGGTGGGCAGCTCCACCAATGGGGCCGGCGCCTTCGGAGCCACCATCAACCTCAACACCAACGAGCTGCATCGCGAAGCCTACGGCGAGCTCAACGGCTCGGCCGGCTCCTTCAACACCTGGCGCGGCAACATCCGCCTGGGCACCGGCCTGATCGCCGACCGGTTCACTCTGGAGGGGCGCCTGTCCACCATCACTTCCGACGGCTACATCGACCGGGCCAGCGCCGACCTGCAGTCGTACTACCTCAGCGGCGCCTGGGTGGGGGAGAAGAGCCTGCTGCGCATCAATGCCTTTTCCGGGCAGGAGGTCACCTACCAGGCCTGGTACGGGGTGCCGCGCGATTCGCTGGCTACCAACCGCACCTACAATCCCGCCGGTACCGAGCGGCCCGGCGAACCCTACGACAATCAGGTGGACAACTATCGCCAGGATCACTATCAGGCCCTCTTCAGCCAGGAGATCGGCACCGACTGGAACCTCAACCTGGCCCTGCACTACACCCGCGGCCGCGGCTACTTTGAGGAGTACCAGGCCGATGAGCCCTTCTCGGCCTATGGCCTGTCCGATCCGGTCCTGGGCGGCGATACCATCCGGCAAACGGACCTCATCCGGCGCCTGTGGCTGGACAACCACTTCTACGGCGGCACCTACGGACTGCAGTGGACCCCCCAGGACCGCCTGGACTTCACCCTGGGCGGCGGCTACCACATCTACGAAGGGCAGCACTACGGCGAGGTCATCTGGGCGGAATACGCCGCCGATATCCCCGAAGGCTATCGCTTCTACGACAACGATGCCCGCAAGACCGACTTCAACATTTTCGGCAAGGCCCGCATCGAACTGGTGCCCGACCTCTTCGGCTACCTCGACCTGCAGTATCGCCGGGTCACCTACCGCTTCCTGGGGCTGGACGACGACCTCTCCAGCGTGGAGCAGGAGGTAGACCTGCATTTTTTCAATCCCAAGCTGGGGGTGCTCTACCAGCTGGCGCCCCGGCAGGACCTGTACGCCTCCATCGCAGTGGCCCAACGCGAGCCCAACCGCAACGACTACGTGGATTCGCCCCCCGAGCAGCGTCCGCAGCCCGAGCAGCTCTACAATCTGGAGGCCGGCTATCGCGGCCGCTGGGGCCGGGCCGCCTTCGAGGCCAACGGCTATCTGATGTACTACCGCGATCAGCTGGTGCTCAACGGCCAGCTCAACGAGGTGGGGGCCTACACCCGCATCAATGTGCCGCGCAGCTACCGCCTGGGCCTGGAGTTGGTGGGCGGCTACCAGTTTTCGGAAGCCTGGAGCCTGCAGGGCTCGGCTACCTTCAGCCGCAACCGCATCCTGGCTTTCACCGAGTTCATCGACCTGTACGACGAGAACTTCGACTACCAGGGCCAGCAGGCCGTGGCCCGCGAGGAGACCAACCTCTCCTTCTCACCCGCCATCATTGCGGCGGGCGAGCTGAGCTGGCGACCGCTTCGCCGGCCCCGGCACGAGCTGGAGGTGGTGCTCAACGGCAAGTACGTCAGCAGGCAGTACATCGACAACAGCTCCGATGCGGACAACGCGATCGACCCCTACTTCTTCAGCGATCTTCGGCTGGCCTATACCCTGAAGCCCGGATTCCTGAAAGCCCTCACCTTTTCCCTGCTGGTGCAAAACCTCTTCGATGCCGAATTCGAGACCAATGCCTGGTCGTACCGCTACCGGGTAGGGGAGGAAGAGTTCGTGGATCAGGGCTTCTACCCCCAGGCCGGGATCAATTTCTTAGGCGGCGTTAAAGTGGCGTTTTAGCCCGGAAAAATCATCGAATTTTCCGGATTAGGGCAGTATGTGCAGTCCGCCGTTTTACCCGCCGGAGCTATCGCGGAGGAGGGCAAGCGTGCACCCTGGTGGTGCTGGATCCCTGGTTTCTTTGGAACCACGGAAACGATGAGATGCAGCGCGTGTTTAATTAGTATATGGAATCGGGATCCTGACGACTTTTTTCATACACCAGTAAGGTAATTTAAAGCCATGAGAAACTACCTGCTATGGACCGCCACCCTCCTCCTCCTCCTGCTCGCTGCCTGCAAGAAGGACGAGATCCGCATCAACGAGCAGGGGGAGATCGTAGGGCTGGAGCCGCTGTGGAAAACCGCCATCCAGCGGGGTGACCGGCCCTACAGCAACAGCATTATCCGTGCCCACCTGGCTTACGGTCGCAAGGTGCTGCTGGCCACGGTGGAAGGGGAGGGCGACCACTGGCTCACGGCCGTGGACGTGGATACCGGCGAGGACCTCTGGAAGTGGAACGAGGTGTATGAGCCGTGGGAGAAGTTCGATATTACCTATGCCTATAGCCACCAAAACCTCATGACCTATGTGCGAGGTGGCCGTCATTATTGCATCGATCTGGAGACGGGGCAGACGCATTGGCGGATAAGGCGGGAGGATTCCTACCGGAGTGAGATCTTCGGCCTGGGAGATTCGTATTTTATCACCGGACCCAATATCGATTCGTTACCAGGCTACCGAACCAACATAGTGTATCGCGGAAATCTCTATTCCGGTGAATTGGAAACCTATCTATATCCTGATATTGATTTCACCACGGGTGGGGAGGCAGATCTCGTAACTGTTTTCAGCAGGGTTCTGCCTATAGAGCGGAACGGAAAAGAATACCTCATTCTGACCGGGGGAGATCCCTTTCCAAACTGGTACTACGACCGGTTTTTAGGCCTGTACAACGCTACAGATCAAGTGTGGGAGTACGACCGGATCAATATTGCCGAACCCAAGCAGAATAATAACACCCAAAGCCTGATCGTATACGAGGAGAAGGTCTACATCAATGCGGGCAACGAAATCGCCTGCCACGACCTGTGGACGGGCGAGCAGCGCTGGAAGCGGAAGTTTCCGTTAGACTTTCTGTTTTCGGGCTTCATCGTAGCGGACGGCCGGGTGGTGGCCAACTGTGAGAACTCCGTGCTCTACGGCCTGGATGCGGAGAGGGGCACCACCCTGTGGGAAGGGGAGGGCGCCGGCACGAGCAGCTTCCTGGAGGGTCGCTACCTCAACGGCATCGTATACTTCAGCGGCGGCAGCACAGGCCGCATCCACGCGGTGGATACCGAGACGGGCAAGACGGTGTGGCGCCTGGAGCCCGGGCGCATCGAAAAGGGCGCCGAGGACTGGAAGCCCGACATCTACGTGATCCCCGGCCAGGGCGGCGAAAAAGGCCGGGTGGTGGCCTGCACCCCGCTGCATGCGTACTGCTTTGAAGCCTACCGGTAGGGTGGGGCAGCGCATGGGTGGCGGTATCGTTATAGGCTTAACCCGGAAAATTCATCGAATTTTCCGGATTAGGGCAGTATGTGCAGTCCGCAGTTTTACCCGCCGGAGTTATCGCGGAGGAGGGCAAGCGTGCACCCTGGTGGTGCTGGATCCCTTGTTTCTTTGGAACCACGGAAACGATGAGATGCAGCGCGTGTTTAATTAGTATATGGAATCGGGATCCTGACGACTTTTTTCATACACCAGTAAGGTAATTTAAAGCCATGAGAAACTACCTGCTATGGACCGCCACCCTCCTCCTTTGTGATGGAAGGAATTAGGCGGTTCTTTTTCTGCTTATTGCTGCAAAGGCAAGATATCGTTTCGGTTTTCAGTGTAAAGCCGTTATTAATTCTGGGTTAATTTTCCCACCGAGACTTGACTTTTATCTCCACCCCCCCCCTAAATTCAAATTATTCATAACCTAAAAATAACGTTATGCGTAGTTCAATCTTTTTTACCGGCCTTTTCACCGTTCTGGTCTTTGCTTGTAACAAAGAGAAATCCGTTGAACCACAAGAAGCTGCTAATTCAGAAGAACTTGCGGTATATGAGTTGGTTGACGGAAAAAGAGTAAAATCGGAGCAGTACCGCTTACTTAACCCGAAAGAATTGGAAGTTTTAAAAGAGCGGGGGTGGATAACAACTGGCAGCCCGAATAGTGGCTCAATAAACCCAAGAGAAATATATTGCTCTTGGGCCGATAGAGCGGAAACGTATGAATGTAGTGGCACGCACTGCAAGACTATCTATTATACTCCTGCTGATCAGGCTTGTTTGGGGTGTTTTAATGGTCCAGATTTGGTAGAAGCAAATGCTTGCAGGAAAATGTAGCTGAAATATTGAATACCAAGGGTACTTTCATTTAAATGCCTTCAAACATCGAATGACTTACATGGGGTAGTGGTTCGATGCTTATTTTCAACGAAAAAAGATGCGTCCCATATACAGATCGCTGCTTTGGATCATGATTCTCTTTCCGGATTCGGCTTTTTCCCAAGGCCAGGCCATCTGGGTTCCAGTAGAAGTAGTGCAAGACTCTTTTCCACATAAGGAGTTCAGGGGTGAGGTGCTTTTACCCAATGCGCTCTACTCGCTGAAGGAGTCCTGGGACTCTAGCTACCGGAATGGTGCCGGTATAGTGCCGGAAGGGATGTTTGTCATTCAGGCGGGCCGGCAAATGGGTTTCTGGAAGAAAGAGTATGCAGCATTGGTGACGGCCGACTCCCTGGGGGGACTCATCGGCCGGGATGCGAAGACCGGTCAGCGGATGATGGGGATAGACGGCAACGGCAACCGCGTTTTTGAACCGCAGGAGGTATTCCCTATGCGGGAAAATGGACTTCATCTTGTTCATTGGCAACTGAAAACCCCGGAGGGGAAAGCATTCTGGGATCTGGACTTGGAAATACAATACACACCTGGGCGCGATGCCGGCCTGAGTATACGCACCCTCACCCTGGGCGAGGTCCTGCTCCCGCTGGAAGATACGCTACTGCGGGAGGTGATCAGTTTGGGCCTTTTGGAGCCCTGTTTTTATTTGCCCGACTCCGCCCCGTCCGGCAGGTTGAAGACGACCAGGTACGTCCTTGGCGAGCCGTTTCCCTTTGGCCGGCACTATTATATGCTCGATCAGCTGGATATACCCAACAAGCGCATCCGCCTGACGAAGTTCCCGCCGGATCATCGTCCGCTTGGGTATAAGGAAGGCTATTTTCTGAATATGGATTCCCTTCAGACGCTGCTGCAAAACTATTATCAGATTCTGAAAAATGTCCCAGTGGTAGCCTGGAATCCGGATCGCTATAAGCTGTTTTACTTCTGGGGTACCTGGTGTGGGCCCTGCATGGAGAAGCTTCCGCACTCGACCGCCTTATACCAGAAGCTCACAGCGTCATCAAAACTAGACATGATCCCGGTGGCCTTGTTGTCTCCGCAAGAAAATATAGATTCCTTTCACTCCATGCTGAAGGAGCGAAAAATCCCGTTTGTGAACATCCTGCAGGGGAAGGAAGGAACGGGTTGGATCATCGATTTATTCAAGAACTACAGTTTCCCTAACTACATATTGATCGGTCCGGATGGCAAGGTGGTCTTTCGCGAAGGGGATATCGAGGAGGTGTACCGTCATTTGAGGAAACGGAAACTGCTGGAGGGGCAATGATGGGTTCATTGCATCAACATTCTCTAGCCATCCGATGAATGGAAAACGCGACTAGATCCCTCCGTCTAATTGTCTAAGGTCTAACCGTCTAACGTCTAACGTCTACCCTAAGGTGAGGTTGGGCATAGCCGATTTCGTCAGCAGAGCCCAACCTCCCGGTAGAGGGTAGCAGGTAGAGGGTATAGGGACATCAGCATGTCTTATACGGTTTCAAGTATGAAATAACTTCCAGGTCATTTCATACTTGAAACGGTCTTACTACCATCTACCATCTACCTTCTACAACGTGAGGCATTGATATTCTGCAACTTAGCGACTAGCTCAACCTCACGTTACCCTAATAATTCACCACCACCCCGGTGCGCAGGATGAAGCGCGAGCCGAAGTCGCTCTCATTGCCGATGACATTGTACAGCCCCATGATCTCGAAGCCGACGGGCCCCGGGCTCACGTAGCCGCCGCCCAGCCAGAGGTTGCTGCGGGC
>JAJDFU010000597.1 GCA_020528935.1 Saprospiraceae bacterium
TTCAGGATAAAATAGGTCTTGGTAAAAAGGTCATTTTATCCTGAAAACCGTATTAGATTGTCAATATAGGCGGATAAGAAATAAGAATCAATGCATTAGCCGGTTGCCACCGATAATGTTGCGGAAAAGTGATCGGTGCCCCAACAGCTTATTTTCGATGCCGGTTCGCCAGGACATCCGTTACGTGGGACAGCCGGTAGCCCTTGTATGCCAGCAGCACTAAATAGTGAAACATCAGATCGGCCGCCTCATTGAGGAATAGATCCCGGTCGTCATCTTTGGCCTCGATGACCAGCTCCACGGCTTCCTCGCCCACTTTCTGGGCGATCTTGTTGATGCCTCGCTCCAACAGGCGGGCGGTGTAGGATCCTTCCCTGGGGTTGGCCTGCCGTTCGTGGATGATGTTTTCCAGGACCTGCAGGAAGTCGGCGGGCCGGTTGGTTTCATCAAAACAGGTGTCGCTGCCGGTATGGCAGACCGGCCCGCTCGGGTTGGCCCGGATCAGGAGTGCATCCCGGTCGCAATCGGTTTTCACCTCCACCACCTGCAGGTAGTTGCCGCTGGTCTCGCCCTTGGTCCACAGGCGGCCTTTGCTGCGGCTGTAAAAGGTGACCCGCTCCTCCCGCAGGGTTTGCTGCAACGCCTCCGGGTTCATGTAGCCCAGCATGAGCACCTGCCGGGTATCGGCATCCTGAACGATGGCGGGGATCAGGCCGCCGCCTTTCTCGAAATCCAGCGCTTCCACATTTAAGTTAAATCCAATATTTTTACCTGGCATGAGTCTCACATTAAGCCAATAAACAATACGGTTTCAAGGGTAAAATGTCATATTGGTGAGGGGTATTTCATCTTGAAACCCGTGAATATGCGCTTAAAAAACAATACCCCTTCCAAATGGATTAACCCGGAAAATTCACCGAATTTTTGGCCCAGAGGGCTGAGAGCCCTTCGGATATAAGCATCGAAGACTTCGACATAAGGTATTGAAGATAAGCGTGTTTTCAGCCATTTATCGTCCGCATTCCCGGGTTCCCGTGAATAATCCGGGTTAAGTTTTCAATCAAAAGCATTTGGGAGCGGCATGCGACTTTTTATTTTTTAAACGGTATCACTCAAAAACTTTCGGCCATGGAAAAAATGCGCGACCCCATTGACGATCAGATGCTCACTCACGCCCTCACCATTAGCGACCAAGGTAGAAGAAATCTGGACAGCACGGCGGGCTGGGGAAAGTTTCTGGCCATACTCGGCTTTATCCTGGTGGGCTTCCTCGTACTCCTTGCCCTGCTGATGGGCAGCTTTCTGAGCACGTTTAGCCCCACGGGCACCGGCGACGACCTGCCATTTCCACCGGTCGTTCTTTCGGTTTTCTATTTACTGATTGCGGCCGTCTACCTGCTGCCCATCCTCTATCTGTACCGTTTTTCCACCAAAATGAAGACGGCTTTGCAGCAAAATGACCAAATGGTGCTGGAACGTTCGTTTGCCAACCTCAAGGCCCTGTACCAGTTCACGGGTATTGTAGCCATTGTATTTCTGGTGCTGTACGGTCTGGGCATTCTGTCGGCCATTTTCTTTGCGGGCAGCCTGGCCAGCCTGGGATCCTGATCGAATGCGCTGATCCGCTCCGTACCGTCGGGCTTGCGGCGAAAGCGGCTAGCCCGAAAAGTACTTCAGCCGCCGCACTTCCTCTTCCTTAAGATGGCGGAAGAAGCCGCGGGGCAGGTCCTTCTTGGTGAGTCCGGCATAGTGGGTGCGGTCCAGGCGCTTCACCTCGTAACCCAGCGCCTCGAAAATGCGGCGCACGATGCGATTGCGGCCGATGTGGAGTTCGACAGACACTTCCCTGTCCCCCTTTTCCGGCAAGAGGACGATCTCATCCACCGGAGCGGGGCCGTCCTCGAGTTCCAGGCCGTCGCGGATCTGCTGCAGGTGCCCGGCTTGCAGGGGCTTATCCAGCACGACCTGATAGACCTTGCGCACCTCGTGGCTGGGATGGGCCAGGCGCTGGGCCAGCTCGCCGTCATTGGTGAGCAATAGCAGCCCGGTGGTATTGCGGTCCAGGCGGCCCACGGGAAAGATGCGCTCCGGAACGCGCTTCTGCAGGATATCCAGCACGGTGCGCCGGCCTTTCTCGTCCCGCACCGTGGAGATGGTATTGCGCGGCTTGTTCAGCAAAATGTAAACGCGCTTTTCTTCCGGCCGTATGCGCTTGCCCTCATAGGCGATCTCATCCCCTTCCTGCACGACGTAATACGGCTCCCGTTTGACTTCCCCGTTGCCCGTCACCTTCCCGGCTTTGCCCAGCTCGGCAGCCCTGCGCCGGGACGCCCTTCCGCCGTGGGCCCCGTACGTTTTGCGCCGC
>JAJDFU010000154.1 GCA_020528935.1 Saprospiraceae bacterium
TGTCAGCATCTAAGACCCGGACCATTGCAAAATTTTGTGGGCCCAAGTTTGGGCACGGATAATTAAAGTAAGAATTGAACTGCATTATTCGTAATGGTTTGATTTACAAAATTTTGCAATTCGTCAGCCCTTCGGGCGGAAAATTCGGTGCATTTTCCGGGCTAAGTCGCAATCTCCTGCATTTGACACGTACAGAACTCCTTTTTGACCTAACGGCCTTGTGTAACCCCTATCCCGCCTATCCAACTGGAAGACGCACGTGAAAAGACTATCATTCTGGTAATTTCATGTGCACAGGTGTGGGCTTTTCGGCCTGCACCTGCTTTCCAGTTCATTGAGCGGCCGATCCGCTGATTTGACCGGAAAGCAACAAAATCTGCCAGTATTTGAAACATATGTGCAAGTGACTATGCATACCTGCCCGTATCTTGCCCATATCAAATGGCTCCGGATGTTTTCCGGTACATAGCCTGATCCTTTGAGCAGGAGGCGCGGGTCGATTGATCAACGACGCCGCACTCCGGTGAACCATTACCAGAATCCGAAGACAGAAAACCGACCGGTTCTGCCCCGTGCAGTCCCTGTTGTGGTATTGCATCATTTTAAAGTTCGGCTTTCATGAAATGGATGGTTTGTGCGTATCCCCTGATCTTGCTCTGGACGGCCTGTTCGCCGGAGGAACTGCTGCCCCAGGCTGCGCCCTGCGATCAGCAATTCGTTCCGGAAGCACTCATTCCGGGCTCGGACTGCGACAACCCCTGCCAGTACGGCTACGCCGGTGAGGTGGACCTGCCCTTCCAAAAGGCCGTGATCAATTGTCGCAGCGATTACGAGGGCATTCGCATTTACCTGGATTCCACCAGCCTGTTCGGTCCCGGCCGGGTGCCGCTGAAGGCCTTCGCGCTGGAGTTGCGCACGGCCTCCCGCGGTTCGCTGGATGCATTTTGCCGGCACGACATCCAGTGGGGGTCGGAAGACTGGCCCGGGCTTTCCTACGAGCTCTTTTTTCAATCCG
This sequence comes from Saprospiraceae bacterium, assembly GCA_020528935.1. GTDB lineage: Bacteria > Bacteroidota > Bacteroidia > Chitinophagales > Saprospiraceae > JAJDFU01. The sequence goes on from JAJDFU010000154.1 coordinate 1,016, forward strand.
ATCCGGATGCGGGGATGTACTGGTTGTACATCATTCCAGAACCCGGGTTCTGGGCAGGATTCAGGAGCGGCCGTTTCCGTTTCCGCTTTTCAATCCGCAACCCCTTGTATTTTCCATGAAACCGGCTCATGCTTTCCTGATCCGTTCCGAAGGCGATCGAGTGGAGGTCGGGAAATATCGAAAGAGGTAGTAATTCTGGTACTTTGTGTAAAGGAGCGGGCAAAGGTGTCTGCTCCTCTTTTTTTTGCTTATCCGACGGGCTTTTTCTTTTTTGCTGAAAAGACCGCCATGTCCACTCGCATTTCCTTTGCTCAATGGGGCAGTGCCCTGGCCATCCTCATTTCCACCATGGCCCTCGTCGTCTCCATCTACGAGGCCAATCTGCTCAAGGAACAGCAGCGCTCCATGGTATGGCCCTACGTCAGCATTACGATGCAGTACCATTCCGAAGGCTTCCGGGTACAGGCCGAGAATGACGGTATCGGCCCGGCCCTCATTCACTCCATCGAACTCCGCCACCGGGGCCAGCCCCTGACCTCCTGGTTTGACGTGCTGGATCACCTGCAGCCCGGGCATCAGATCGGTTACGACATCATGCAGAGCAACACCCTCAGCGGCACCGTGCTCAAGGCCGGCGAGGTCAAGACCCTCATGGGCCTTCCCTGGCGGGAGGATATCCGCCCCCTGGCCGAACAGGTCAATCAATTGGACTACCGCATCTGCTACTGCTCCGTGCTGGACGATTGCTGGGTGCTGAGTTCGGAAGACGAAATGCCGCGTCCCGGAAAAGCCGATTTCGAGACGCCGTTCGAGGACTAAGCGGACACCAGCCAATCGATGTGCGACTCATCGAACAGGCTGCGGGCCAGGCTTCGGTCAAACAGCCCGATGGCCTCCGCCGTCTCCGTGAAGGAATCGTCCACTTCCGAAATGGCATAATAATAGAGCATGGCCAGCTCGAAACGGGAGAGGGAGGACTTCAGGGTCTGCATGTAGAAAAACCGGTCTACTTCGATCTGCTGGACATAGCTCATGAGGTGTTGCACATTCTTAAAATACACCTCCAGCATGCCGTTCTCGTGGAGAAACAGATCGCGCAGCATATCTTGCACGGCCGGCCGGCCGGTATCCTTGAGCTCCTTGAATTTGCGCTTCAGATTGCTGTAGTGCTTGTACACGGCCTCCCGGCCCTGAACCGTCTCCTTGTCGTAATTTCCGGCAGAGGTGCTGTGGTACCTTTCCACGTAGGCCCACAAACTCAGGTTGCGGTCGTAGAGGTCAGGCACCGTAAAGCAATTGGTGCACATGTGGGGCTGGGCGGTCATTTTCAACTCCTGCCTTAGCTGGG
>JAJDFU010000643.1 GCA_020528935.1 Saprospiraceae bacterium
CTTGTGTGTGTTGGTCTTTGGCTTTTAGTTCTCTGTTCCGTTCTTTGCTTTGTTGTTGAGTTTGTGTTTTTTGTTTTAAGTATACGGGGACAGCCCAGATCTAAACAGGATCGCTCGGCGGCAGCGTCAGAGTTGTATAAGAGACAGGAGATCCGCCGGCCGCACACAGGCGAAAACCGCATTATGCATCCGATCGATCTGGTAGTTTTTGCAGCCTACTTTGCAGGCATGCTGGGCGTAGGCTTCTATTTTTTTCGGAAGAATAAAGACGCCGACGACTACTACGTCGGCGGTCGCAGCATGGGCAGTTGGCACATCGGCCTGTCGGTAGTGGCCACGGATGTAGGCGGCGGATTCTCCATCGGATTGGGCGGCCTGGGCTTCATCATGGGGCTGGCCGGCAGCTGGATGCTTTTCACCGGCCTGATCGGCGCCTGGCTCAGTGCCGTTTTTCTCATTCCCAAGGTCAACCGGCTGGCCCACAAGGTCAACCTGTTCACCTTTCCCCAATTGTTCGAGCAGTTCTTTGACGGACGGGTGGCCCTGCTGGCCGGCATCATTTCGGCCATCGGATACCTGGGTTTTACCAGCTCGCAGATCCTGGCCGGCGCCAAGCTGGCGGCGGCGACCTTTGTAGATCTGAACCTGAATACGGCCCTCATCCTCATGGGCGTGATCGCCGTGGTGTACACGGTAGCCGGCGGCCTGAAAGCCGTCATTTATACCGATACCGTACAGTGGATCCTGCTCATGGGCGGGCTGATCTTCATCGGCATTCCCCTGGGATATACGTCCGTGGGCGGCTACGAGGGCATCCGCGACATATTGCCCCGGGAGTACCTCCAGCTCAGCAACGTGAGCTGGGTGCAGTTGCTCAACTGGGGCATTACCATCTTGCCCATCTGGTTTGTGGGCATGACCCTGTACCAGCGGATCTATGCCTGCCGGGACGAAAAGACCGCGCAGCGGGCCTGGTACATCGCCGGCCTGTTCGAGTATCCCGTAATGGCTTTTATGGGGGTGCTTCTGGGCCTCTTTGCCCGCGTAGGTGCCGAGCAGGGCATGTTCGACGCCCTGGGCTACGGCAATGTGGACAGCCTGGATGCCGAAATGGGGCTGCCCCTGCTGCTGCGCAGCGTTCTGCCGGTGGGCCTCATGGGGTTGATGTTGTCGGCCTATTTTTCGGCCATCATGTCCACAGCCGACAGCTGCCTGATGGCGGCCTCGGGCAATGTGGTGACCGACATCTTTGCCAAGTTGTTCAACATCCCGGATCACGACAATCGCCTGCTGCGGCTCTCCCAGGTGGTTACCCTCATCATCGGAGCCGGAGCCCTGCTTATCGCCATGCAGATGCAGAACGTCCTGGAGCTGATGCTGCTGTCGTACGCCTTTATGGTTTCCGGCTTGTTCGTGCCCGTGCTGGGCGCGCTGTACTGGAAGCGAAGCACCCCGCAGGCGGCCTTTTGGGCCATGCTGCTGGGCGGCGGTACGACCCTGCTCCTCATTGTGACCGACATCCAGCTGCCCTACGGATTGGACGCCAACGTGGCCGGCATCACCATTTCGGCCCTGACCTTCGTACTGCTGAGCCTGCTGTTTGGAAAGCCCGAACCGGTGAACGGCCAACTGGGCGCCCCCACAAAAACGACGCATGACTATCAATACACGGACCGATAATCTGGTCTGGGTGCGGCGCAAGCTGCACGCCATGGCCGAGGTATCCGGCCAGGAAGACCGCACGGCCGCTTTTGCAGCCGATTTTCTGGCTCAACTGGAGCCCGACGAATTGAAAACGGGCATTGGCGGATTCGGGCTGGTAGCCACCTTCAAGGGCGAAAGGCCCGAAGCGGGCCCTACCCTGCTGTTCCGCTCCGAACTGGATGCGCTGCCCATAGACGAACCCAACACCTTTGCCCATCGCTCCAAGCGAAAGGGCGTGAGCCACAAGTGCGGCCACGACGGCCACATGGCCATCCTGCTGGGCTTTGCCGCCCGGGTGGCCAAGGATCGCCCCGGGCGGGGCATGGTGCAGATCCTGTTTCAACCGGCCGAAGAAACGGGCCAGGGCGCCCGCTGGATGCTCAACGATCCGGCCTTTTCGGCTATTCGGCCCGACTGGGTGTTTGCCCTGCACAATCTGCCCGGATACCCTCAGGAGCAGATCCTGCTGCGCAAGGGCACTTTTACCGCTTCGGTGGTCAGTGCAGCCATTCGCTTTCAGGGCCGCACCGCCCATGCCGCCGAGCCCGAAAAGGGCCGCAATCCGGCCTGGGCCATCGGCCACTTGCTGCGCGAGCTGGAAGAAAAGCAAGTGCGCAACGGCGAATCGGACCGCTTCCTGCTGCTCACGCCCGTACACCTGCGCGTGAGCGAGCAGCCCGCCTACGGTACGGCCCCCGGCGAAGGCGAGCTCCACCTTACCCTGCGCTGCTGGACGCCCGAACGCATGCGCAACACCAAACAGTGGCTGCGCAAAAAGATCGAAAAGTGGAGCAAGCGCTACCAGCTGGATTTTAGCCTGGACTGGATCGAACCCTTCGCGGCTACGGTCAATGACGAGGAAGCCGCAGAGCAGATCGCCCGGGCAGCCGAAACCCTGGGCATGGAGGTCAGCTGGATGGAACGCCCCTTTCGCTTTGGCGAGGATTTTGGCTTGTTCACCCAGAAATTCCGGGGTGCCATGTTCGGCCTGGGCGCCGGTTTGGACCAACCCGCCCTGCATCACGCCGACTACGATTTCCCGGATGAATTAATAACACCTGCGATATCCATCTATGAAACCATCCTACGCCAATATCTCGGTTAAGCCCTCCTTTGCCACCTCGCGGCTGGAGCTGAGCCGCCAGGCCCTGGAGCACAACCTGGCCTTCATTCGCCGGCAACTGAAACCCGATGTGCGCTACTCCTCCGTAGTGAAAGGCAACGCCTACGGGCACGGCATCGAAGAATTCGTACCCCTGGCCGAAGCCTGCGGAGTGGATCACTTCAGCACCTTCAGTGCGGACGAGGCCTACCGGGTGAAGAATTGCCTGTCCGGTCCGGCCACCCTGTTGATCATGGGCATGATCGATCGCGAGCAGATGGAATGGGCCATCAGCAACCAAGTGGAGTTTTACGTGTTTGATTTAGAGCGGCTCGAGCATGCCCGCGAGGTAGCCGAACGCATCAGGCGGCCGGCGCGCGTACACCTCGAACTGGAAACGGGTATGAACCGCACCGGATTTGAACCGGAGCAGTTGCCCCAGTTGGTGGAGTACTGCCGCACGCACAGCAGAGCACTCACCCTTGCCGGCTTGTGCACGCACTTTGCAGGAGCAGAAAGCATTTCCAACTTCCTGCGCGTAAAACATCAGCGCAAATACTTTCGGCGCGCCAAGAAATGGTTGGAAAAGCAAAATGCCCGCCCGGAATGCATCCATGCCGCCTGCTCGGCAGCGACCATCCGGCATCCGGATACGCACTACGACATGGTGCGCATCGGTATCTTGCAATACGGCTTCTGGCCCAGTCCGGAAACCCGCATTGAATACCTCCAGAAAAACCAGGCGGAGGACAAAAACCCCCTGCGTCGCGTCATCAGCTGGAAAAGCCGGGTCATGGACCTCAAAACGGTGAAAGCCGGCGAACACATCGGCTACGGCACGACTTACCTGGCCAATGATCCCATGAAGATCGCCACCATCCCCATCGGCTACGCCCACGGCTTCAGCCGCAGCCTCAGCAATCAGGGGCGCGTGCTCATCCGGGGCCGGCGGGTCAGCGTCGTGGGCATGGTGAACATGAACGTCATCATGGTGGATGCCACGCATATCCAGGAGGTGGAACGCGGCGACGAGGTCGTCCTCATCGGTCATCAGGACGGCAAAGAAATCTCCGTAGCCTCGTTCAGCGAATTCAGCAGCCAGGTGAATTACGAAATGCTGACCCGGCTGCCACTCGATATTCCCCGAATGACCATCGAATAAAAAGACAGATCATGGCAGTGCTGAAACTGTATCGCGAGAAACTGAAACACAATTACGAATTTCTGGACAAGCTGTTCAAGAGCCAGGGCATCGAATGGGCTGTGGTAACCAAATTGCTCTGCGGCAACGAGGCTTACCTGCAGGAGGTGCTCGACCTGGGGACGCGCGAAGTGTGCGACAGCCGCATCCAGAACCTGCAGACCATCAAGGAACTGGACCCCAGCGTGCAGACCGTCTACATCCGGCCGCCCGAACAGACCAACCTCGAAGACATCGTGCGCTATGCCGATGTGACCTTCAATACGGAAAGCACGGTCATCCGGCAGCTCTCCGAGGAGGCTCAGCGGCAAAATAAAACCCACAAAGTGGTCATCATGATCGAGCTGGGCGACCTGCGCGAAGGCATCATGGGCGAACACCTCATCGACTTTTACGAATCGATCTTCGAACTGCCCAACATCAAGGTGGTCGCCCTGGGCTCCAACCTCAACTGCCTGCACGGCGTGATGCCCTCCCAGGACAAGCTGATCCAGCTGAGTTTGTACAAGCAGCTCATCGAAGCCACATTTAACAAAAAAATTCCTTATATTACTGGGGGTACCTCTGTAGTGCTCCCCCTGCTCTTTCGCCGCCAGATTCCCAAGGGTATCAATCATTTCCGCATCGGAGAGACGCTTTATTTCGGAAATGACCTGATCACCGAAGAGCCGATCGAAGGCATGCAAACCAATGTCATCCGGCTGTTCACTGAGATCATTGAGATCACGAAAAAACCCAAAGTCCCTATCGGCCAGTTGTCCACCAACCCCTCGGGGGATCTGTATGAGATCGACGAGGAAGATTACGGCAAGACTTCCTATCGCGCGATCCTGGACATTGGCCTGCTGGACATTTCGCCCGATCATCTCGTCCTCGACGCTCCCGGGATCGAGATCGTGAATGCCAGCTCCGACATGCTCATTGTCGACCTGGGCAACAACGACGAAGGATACAAAGTAGGTGATGTACTGTCCTTCGGCCTGGAATACATGGGAGCGCTCCACCTGCTCAATTCAGATTACATTGAAAAGGTAGTGGAGTAAGGGTCCGTTTTTCAGTTGGGGTATAAAAACGGCTCCGCATCACCTGAATCATACCCCCTTGCATCATTGTTTAACCAAATTGTACATTATGTGGATTGACCGAATTGTAAGTTGGTTGCGGTCCCAGAGTATTGACCGCATCAAAGGTCGAGTGAAGTTTTTTAATCGCAAGAAAGGCTACGGCTTTATTCAGGCCGACCGGATGGACAAGGATATTTTCGTCCACGTCACCAGCCTCGAGGATGAGGTACGAAAAGGTGACCGCGTGGCGTTTTACATTCAAAAGAATGATAAAGGTCTGGAAGCCAAAGAGGTAAAGCTCGTAAAATCCTAATTAGTTCACTAAACGAAGACGTATGCGATCCAAGAAGAATTTTGCGATGGGTAAAGGCAAATACTATTTTACAGTCAAGTCGGTACCCAACAACATCACCATTTTTCGCAAGACCAAGGAAGCTGCAGTAGAAGCTTTCCGGAGCTATAAATCCGTGGGCAAGGAAGTGGAATGGCTGGGCCGCTGGGACGGCAAGAAATTTACCGAAAGCACCGTCCCGGAAGTTCAGGCCTCCAATGCCTAAATCAATCATAGGAGCGGAAGAGCTCAATGTTTCGACCTGCTTCCGCTCCCCCTTTTTCTTTTTCTCAGTTAAATTGTATCAACATGACATCGCGAAGTATCAAAGTAAAGGTGCTCAAAGAAACCGATAAAACGGTGACCGTCAAGTTCATCACGCTCAACCGCAAAATGCCGGTCAGCAAGCGCGAGTTCGAAGAGCGCGTGGCCTCCGGCCTCTACGACGTGGTCAATGCCGAGAAGCGCTCTGAAGAAAAAAACTGAAGCGCCTCCCGCCATCCGCGCAAGGATCGGGGAGCCGGGCGGTTTCCCCCTCCTTCCACTCTTTTCCTGCCCTTTCCGTATTCATCGCTTTTTTTTGACGAACACCGGCCTCCGGAATCCGTTCTAGTGGAAAGCCGGAATGCGTGCCCGTCCGCCACAGGATCATACCGTTTGAAAAATGAAGAGTCACAAGCTATTTCATTTTTCCAGCGCCTGATCATACGGTTCTAAGGATAAAGTGCCTCTGGCGTATGTGCATTCCCCTGACGGCCGTCAGGCAAGTTATCCTCAACCCGGATTATTCACGGAAACCCGTGCATAATGACCATAAACGGCTGAAAATAGGCGCATTTTCAACCACTGATACCAGGGTCGTCGACCCTGACCCCTGCAGCATGTTATGCACCCAAATGTGGGTAGGATAGTTGCCGTAAGAATGGGACTGGCTCATTCGCAACGTTTTGATTTTCAAAACCTTGCAATTCGTCAGTCCGCTGGTCGGAAAATTCGGTGAATTTTCCGGTTTGAAAACGTATCACTTGCTGCAGAATCGGGAAGTGCGTATCTTTTAGCAGAAAAAGGAACCTTATGCAACAAGCCCATGTATCGCAGGTCGTACAAGAGTTGGCCCAGGCCAACTCGAAAGTGGCCGAAGACCTTGCCCGCTGTACGCAGCAGGTAGATGAATCCAGCTATTGCTGCGGCATGCTGAGTCATTACCTGGCGATGCATCAGCGCTTTCTGACGGCCCTCTTTGGGCAGGAACCGACCGCAGAATGGCCTGCCGAGGCGCCTGCAGCAGATGAGGCCAAAGCCCAGACATCGAAAGAGCTCCAGGCTATTCTGGAATATTGCCAGGACCAGCAGTGGACTCTTGCGCAGACCTACAAGAAGCTGCTGGATTCGGAAATGAAGCCGGAAGTGCGCCGGTTGGTGGAACAGCAGTTCAGGGAGTTGCAACGCGCCATCGCCGGCTTTGGTTCCCTCTTCTCCCGTTTCCGGCCGCGCAGTTCAAACCCCCTCTCTTTTCCCTTGTTGCCCCCCGGCAGCGACGGGCAGAGCAGTTATTGCACTGCACAACCCCCACCCGGCCATGGACAAAGAAAATACCCGTACCATACTCACCAGCCTCCTGCAACGCCATCAGAGCTCGGCCGCAAAGTATCGCGAGGCCCTGGCCCTGGTACCCGACGAGCAGCAGTCGGTGCATTCCTTCCTCCTGGCCCTGGCCGAATACCGCGAGGATCTGGCCGACCAGCTCGGGCGCGTGCTGAATAAGTATCCTTCGTCCTCCGTGCCCAAAGGCAGCTCCAGCCGGCCGCACATCGCCGAGGCATGGGAAAAGATCCGCGACGCCATGCTGCTCGACAACCAGAGCAGGCTGCTCAAACAGGTGTATGCCAACGAAAAAGCCCTGTCCGAATACTACAAGCTGTGCCTGGATCAGGAAGAGGTACCCGAAGACGTAAAAGCACTGCTGGAAGAGCAGCATCGGAAGGTGCTGCATCAGATGCGCCGCTCGGAGCGCATGGCCACTGTCCCTCAGCAAAAGTGAGGGGAGTGGAAAAAACCCATCGCGAGCAAGGCGAAAGAACAGCTCTGGCAGTTTTCGGTTGGGGTGTATGTACTCCATGGAGGACGGCTCCGGGCTTGCTTCGCCCGATTGCGAAACCGCCTCGTCCCGGCGCTGCGGGATAGCGTACATCTTCATCCGGGGTGTGAATGGCACGAACTGCTGCCCGGGAAGCGCAGCCTGATGGAATAGAGGCGTTGTAGCCGAATCCGAAGCGGAAGGATGGTTCGGGCCAGGCTGGTGGCAGGCCCTGCATGATTCTTTTGTTTCAAGAACAAAATGCCCTTTCGGTTGGCATACTGTCCCAATACGGTATTAAGCGATAAAAAAACCCCGCGTGCCCGGTACAACTGCTTGCCATCCGGCTCAAGGCCGGGCCAGGGCGTTCAGTACCACATCCACGCCCTGGTGAATGAGCTGTCGCCAAAAGGCGGTGCGGTCGGATGCCTGAGCTACACCCAACCTGGGCTTCGGGCTCATCCAGTTCGAGATCAGGCTCACGCCCTTCTGGATGGCCGGGGGCAAAACCAGCAAGCGAAACAACTGACCAAACAACTTGTGGGGTTCGGTCCGGAACACGGGCTCCGCACTCTGCTGAAAGGCCTGAAGCAATTCGTCGGCCTCGGCTTTCAGTTCGGCTTTTCGCCGGCGCAGGTCTTGAAAAGAGTAATGGGGCATAAGTTTACAGCTGTTGGTCTTCGTCCAGGATGCGAATCACCATATCCAATACCGGCTGAATGATCAGCGGTTTGCGGAGGAGAAAAATGAGCACACCCACCAGGGCGTAGATCCCCGCCAAAATCAGGAAAGACACGGCCAGCGAACCCACGAAAGGCTCCAGGAAAAACCCGAGAGCGATAGTGAGCAGGCCCAGAATAAAAAAGAAGATAAAACCCATGGCTGCCAGCAAAAGAAGCGTGGAAGCCGTGAGTGCTACCTTCTCAATGAGTTCGAGGCGCATCAGTTCGATGCGCTTTTCGACATAGGCTCTCAGGTAGCCATAGGATTCTCCCATGGCCTCTAATAGCGGTCTTTCGTCCATGTTAACAGGGTAGTATTATACGCTTCTAAGGATAGCTTGCCTGCCGCGGGCAAAGAAGCCTTCTTCTGCGATGACAGGCTATCCTTAAAACCGTGAATACGCGCTTAAAAAATGAAATGCAAATTTTTATTTTTTAAGCGGTATTGGGATTCCTTCAGGCTTTGTCGGCATCGACCTTCTTGTTGGCCGCCTTTTCCATGCCGCGCTTAAAACTGTCTATGGCACCACTCACCAACTGGTCCACTTCGCCGGCGGCCTTGTTGGTGTTGCGTTTGATGGAGGTGCGCATCTCTTCGGCGTACTCCTTGCCTTTTTCATAGGCATCTTCAAGGCTGCCCGAAAACTGGTTCAGTTTCTCTTTGGCCTGGAAAGAAACGTCATCACCGATCTCGCGTATGCGTTCGCCGGCCTGACGCGTCATTTCCTGCCCCTTATCCGTAGCCAGGAAATACCCCAGAGCACCACCTGCGATAAGGCCGAGTCCAAAGGCCAATCCTACGTGATTGCTTTTTCGTTCTTTCATGTCTGTCATGGTATGAAGATTTTGTATGAACTAATTACGCGCTGTTTGCCGCATGTACAATGACTTTTGTCAAACTGCACGCATTCCTAATTTCAACAAGGATAGAACCTCCCGATGTTCGCTTCGAGCGGCGGTTTTATCCTCCTGCTGTGGGGCAAGCATTGCCTTTCCATGACAAAAAAGACTGATTACCAATAAATTATATGGCCTCTAATTTGCTATTCTGCCGGCAGATGCCTATATTCCTGTTGCAACATTAAAACCGTTTCTCTACATGTCAAACCTAGAATTCACCTGTGAATTTAATCAACTCGAATCGCTGCTGTATGCTTTTGCCCTGCGCCTGACCTCCAACCGCGACGATGCCAAGGACCTCCTGCAGGAGACGGCGCTGCGGGCTTTTCAACATCGCGACAAGTTCAAGCTGGGCACCAACTTCAAGAGCTGGATCTCCACCATCATGCGCAACACCTTCATCAACAATTACCGGAAAGCGAAAAAGCGCAAGCGCGTCAGCGAACCCCTGGACACCTTTTTGTTTGCCCTGGAAGATCGATCGGTAGTGCCCAACGAAGGGGAGATCAACCTGCGCATGGAGGAGTACCGCGCCCTTTTTGAAGGCCTGAGCGATCTGTATGCCGTGCCTTTCCTCATGTTCTTCCGCGGCTACGAATACAAGGAGATCGCCGCCCACCTGGACATTCCCATCGGAACGGTGAAAAGCCGGATCTTCATCGCGCGGCGCAAGCTCAAAAAGCGCATCCAGGACAAACACCTGGCCGGTGCCCGGTCCTGATCCCGGCGCCTGAAATAAGAAATCTGAACGAGCCCTTTTCCGCAGACTTTACGGAGAGGGCTTTTTCTTTTCCTTCCGGCGAAAGTAGTTGATCAGCCGAAACTGGTCGGCATCGTATTGTTCCAGGAAGACGTTCTTTTTCCGGTACAACCCGCTGCCGAGGAGCTCCGCCACCGGCTGCAGTACGGTGATGTGTTCCATGAACACCTTGAGCGCCGCCACGATGGGCAGGGCCAGGATCAGGCCGCTAATGCCCCATATGGCGCCGCCTATGAACAGGGAAAGGATAGCCATCATCGGATTGAGGTCCACGCTGTTGCCCACGACCTTGGGTGTGATGAAGTTTCCCTCGATATTCTGAATGCCCATGTACAACAAAACGACCGCCAGGGGCTGCCACCAGCTGGAGGCTGTAGCAATGGCGTACAGGAAGGGCAAGGTGCCGCCCAGGGTAGTGCCTATGTAGGGTATGATGGCGAGAAAAGCGGCCAGGCTGCCCCAGAAAGCGGCGTAGTCAATGCCGATCAGCCAAAGCCCGGTGCTGTTCAGCACGGCCAGGATGAGCATCACCAGCAGCATGCCGTACAGATACTGGCGCGTGAGTTTTTGTATCGCCCCCAGGATATCTTTCGCTTCATCGCGATGGTCGGGGGCAAACTGGATAAGCACGAAATTCTTGAAGGCGGTGCGGTACAGCAACAGAAAAAAGGTGTAGAGGATGACGAGCACCAGGGAAGCCAGAAAAAAGGTGGACGAACTCAGGCTGCTGGTGAGCAGGTTGAGCCCGCCGTCGATCAGCGCGGTGGTGTTCTTGCGCAGCCACTCTTCCTGCTCGCCGGGATTAATGGGCAGGTAGGTACTGATGATCTTTAGCAGGTCGGTCACCCCCCGCTTGAGCCGTTCCCCGATAGCGCCCAGATCCCGGAATACATCCGACAGCTCTACGGAAAAGTAGGTCACGATCAGGGCGATGGGCAACAGGGCGATAAAGAATGCCAACAGGATGGAAACGGCCCGGCTTGGGATCCATCGCTCCAGCCAGCTGCAAAGCGGATGGAGCATGGACGAAAAGAAAAGCGCAAAGACCAGGGGAATGAGCAAAGGCTTCGCCTGAATGAGAATGAATACCCCCAGCACACTGACCAGGAGAAAATGAGCCAGGCGACTCAGGCTGAGTCTGCGGTCCATATCGATCGTTTATAGTAATCAGGGGCGCTGTAAGCGATATTACGGCTTCGGGCACAAACCACCTACTTTTCGGTCGCTTTATGCCGGAAAACGGCCTTCAAAAGCCCCGGGAATACCGGAAAATGCCTGTGGCTCCCCGCCGAAAAACGGTTTGGCTCCCGGTCAGGCGCGATCTTCCATGGGCACTTCATTCAGGAATTCCACCAGGTCCTGATCGGCATACGGACCGTAGGAAGAAACGACCATGCCCTTGCAGGCGGGATCGGCTTCCAGGGCGAATACGATGGACATATCGCTGGGATTGGTCTGGCCTTCAAAGCGGTGAAACTCGACGATGAGCACCTCGTCCTCGGCATAGGTACGCCCGCTGTCCAGGTCTTTCAGTTTGCCGTTTTCCAGCCGGAATTCGGCAGTAAACCCGCGTGCTTTCAGGCCTTGTACAGCCTCGTGCAGGCTGTGGTATCGATTGGCTTGCATAAATCGGTCGGTTTTAAAAATCTTCAATGCTGGTGTTGATCTCGTAAAAGGCGTCCTCGTCTTCATTCGCTTCCAGGAGTACGGTGTAGTCCTTGGACCGGGATTCGGTGAATACAACATCCACGCGCCCTACGGACCAGCCGCGAATGAACTTGCCCCCCTGGCGCACCCGGCCATCGGCTTTGCCGAAGCGCTGCCGGAGGATGTATTCCATATCCTCGTTGCTTTCGGGCGTGCCCTCCAGCACGACCAGATTGAGGCGCTGCTTTTCATCGAAGCCGTAGTAGATGTTTTTCAGGGTGGCGGTGCCAATGGTGAGATCTTCGCCCGGCCGGCGGTACAGGCTCAGATCGGCCAGCTCGGGCTGGTTGCGCATATCGGCCTTCTTGAGTTCGAAGGGCATGTCGGTGCGGGAGGTTCCCCAGGATATGCCCCTGAAATCTTTGACGGCCTCCTGAGCCCGCAGGGCCGTGAGCGATAGGCTGATAAGCAGAAAAGGGAGAACATTCAAGGGTTTCATATATGACAGTTTTAGGGTTGGAGCATAAAGAAAAGAGCTCCCCGGCGGGGAACTCTTTCCAGATCATCGGCCAGATAAAGCTCATGCGGGCTGTCCTTCCAGGACGCGCGCTTTCCAGGCATCCAGCATCCAGCTCCGTTTCTCCAGATCGGCGAGAAAGCCGCCCACCATGTCAATGGTGCCTTCATCGCTGATCGCATCTGCTGCATCCAGAACCTGGCGCATGTTGGCTATGATCATCTTGTGGTTATCCAGTACCATATCCACCATCTCCCGGTCGGTATTCAGGTAGCCCGCTTCTTCTATATCGGCGCGGGACAGGTATTCGGACATCTGGCTCAGCGGACGGAAGCGAAGGGTGAGGATCCGCTCGGCAATGTCATCGATTTTCTCTTTGGCATCGTCGTACAATTCCTCAAACTGCTCGTGCAGGTCGAAGAAGTTTTCTCCTTCGATATTCCAGTGCACATTGCGCAAATTCTGATAGTAGAGGTGGTAGTTGGCCAACAGCCGGTTGAGTTCTTCGACTGTGGGATAAAGTTTTTCTCTGCTCAGGCCAAGGTAATTCATTTACTTTGCTATCGTTTTGGTTAAGAATCACTTATCCAACGATAGCAGCCCGGAGCGTGTTCGTTCTGGATCGGAAAAGGGCGAAAAGGAGGTGTAGATCTAAAGGATGGAAGCATCCTTTTGGCGGCGGTCCAGCTCCTTTTCAATGGCCTCCCGCAAGACCGGGCCGTGAATGTAGGTGGGAAATGCCCAGCGAATGTAGCCCATGCCGATCAGATAGCCGATCATAGTCAGCGGCGCCCCCAGGATCATGACCGTGCTCAGCTGGGGAAAGCCGAAGTAACGGACCAGAAAACTGAGGGAAATGAGCAGGATACCCGATGCGCCCAGCCGGAAAAAGCGATCCCGCAAGTAGTTGACGCGTTCGGATTCTTCGCGTATGAGGCGCAGGAAGCGCTTGAGGTCCTTGGTGGGAAACGGCCGGGGCCCCAATTCCCAGGCGAGATAGAGGTCGTTGTTGCACCGCAGCTCAATGAACTGTAGTTTTATGTTTAACATCCAGTTTTTCAGGGACATGGGTGAAAGATCGTTTGAATGGAGGACTTACTGATGACTGCTTGGAAAAATAACGACCTCTTTGCACATTTTCAAGCCTGAAGCCAGTTAGTTGATCATAATTAAGTAAGCGTTTGCCGTTTGTACCCCCTAGCCGGGCAGGAGCGAGCTCGGTGGCCGGGCGAAGACGCACGCGAGCGCGCAAAAACCCAAGGCATATGTCGCATTTTACATGGTCTGTCCTGCTCGCCGCCGTCGCTGTGCTCTTCCAGCCACAGGAAGAGTATTGCAATGAGCGGTTTGATTTCTGCCTGCAGTATCCCGTGGGATTTTTCGACCGGATCGAGCCCTCCGACAATGCCGACGGGGTGCGGTTGCTGGCCGGGGGGCAGGATATCGAGCTCACCATCTCCGGAAGCAACAACGTGCTGCAATGGACGCTGGACGACATGCGGCAGTTGCAAAAGGAGGTGATCGCCGAAGACTTCGGTGCCGTGCAAAACCTGTCTGAAAAGCCGGGTCCCGGCTATGTGGAATTCCGCTTCCTGGCCGCAGGAGCTACGCATCTCCACCGCATCTACCACCGCGAGGACGAGATCGTCTTTTTGCGGATACGCGCCGGCCGGCAAACGCAGCCCGAAGTGCTGGCCAAACTGCTGAGCGAACTGGTCGTCCAGTTCAATCCCTGAGCGGCTGCCCGCACCCGCCGGCTCACCAGTTCACGTAATACATTTCGATCTCGCGGTCGTGCTTGACGGCGATCTTCCCGCGCTGCCGGCAATCGAACTGCCCTTCGATCAGGGCAAAGGTGTCGCTGGAGATATTGATCTTCCGGTCTTCGCAGGCCGTCTCCAGGCGGGCGGCCACATTCACCGTGTCGCCCCAGATGTCGTAGGCAAACTTCCTGGAGCCGACTACCCCCGCGACCACCGGCCCGCTGTGGATGCCGATGCGAACCCGGAAGATCGGAAGGCCCCGCTCCCGCCGGTCCCGCTCGTCGGCAAGCATAAACTCCTGGATCTCGGTGGCGGCGCGCACCATCTTTTCGGCATGCCGGGGGTCGGGATTGGGCAAGCCGCAGGCGCACATGTAGGAGTCTCCGATCGTCTTGATCTTTTCAATGCCGTTGCGATCCATGATCTCGTCGAAGGTGCTGAAGTAACTATCCAGCTCATCCACCAGCAATTCGGGGGGCATATCCTTTACGATCTGCGTGAAACGGGAAAAATCGGTAAACATGACCGTAATAGCGGGATAGTACTTGGGGGCCACTTTCCCCTTGCGCTTGAGTTCTTCGGCGGTCTCGGAAGGCAGTATGTTCAGCAGCAACTGATCCACCTGGTGCTTTTCTTCCACCAGGGCCTGTTTTTGCTGCTCGATCTGGGATGTCCGGTCGCGGACCTTCTCTTCCAGTTTCTCGTACAGCAGGGCATTTTCCAGCGAGATGGCGATCTGGCTGGACAGCAGGCGCAGAATCTCGATCCGAGCTTCGGAAAAGGCGCCGCTCACCAGATTGTTCTCCAGATAGATCAGCCCGGGCATTTTCTCCTGGTGTACAATGGGAAAACAGAGCACGGAGGCCACCTGCTTGTTCTTGATGTAGGGATCTTCCGTAAACATACCGCTGCCGGAAGCCCTGTCGAGTACGACGGGCTCTTTGGCATGCAAACAGTAGTAGAGAACGGACAGGGGGAGTTTATTGGTGTACTGGCCAACGTCCTCATTGTACATGAAGGTCTGGTCGGCAAGCGTATTGGCTTCGGCCATGAGCGACAGGTTGCCGTCGGTTTGCAGGATGAGACAGGCTTTTTCGGCACCGGCATTTTCCAGCAACACGTGCATGAGCTTGTCCATCAGTTGGTCGAGCTTGATCTCTCCGGCCAGGGACTGTGAGGCTTTCAGCAGGGAGCTCAGGTCCAGCTGGTCTTCCACCGACGCAGAGCCGGCAAGCAGCCTGGTCGTTCCGAAGTTCCGTTTCTCCGGCGAAATCTTGGCATAGATCTGCGGGCATTCCTGGGTCCGTTGCTTTGGCTTGGCGGAGGCGCCCGAGCAGCCGTAGGCTTAGTAGGCGTCCCGGACGTAGACCGCGGCGGCCATGGGCATGCCGTGGATCAGCACGACCACGCGAGCCAATTCGATGGCAAACGC
>JAJDFU010000405.1 GCA_020528935.1 Saprospiraceae bacterium
GAGGCTCATTGCGCAACCACCTCTCCGAAGCGGAGGCCCCACTGGTAGTGCAGACCGTAGAGACGGGAGACGGCGTGCCGCCGTCCTCCAATGCCGTGCTGGCCGGCCTGCTCTGTCGCCTGGGCATCCTGCTGGACGAAGACGCCTACAGGCGGCGCGGTCGCGATATGCTCCGGGCCGTACTGGGTCGCATGCAGGAGGCCGGGCGGCCGGGCTTCTACAGCCGGTGGTGGCGCCTCTACCTGTGGCAGGCCTACCCCCTTCCGGAGGTGGCCATTGTGGGGCCGGATGCCGATGCCCTGCGCCAGCGGTTGCAGGCACCTTACTTTCCGCAGGTGGTGTGGCTGGGCGGCCGGGCGGAAGGAAACCTGCCGCTTCTACAACAAAAGGCCGTGCCCGGGCAGACCACCGTTTACGTGTGCCAGAACAAGGTGTGCAAGCTGCCCGTGACCGACCCGGCCAAGGCCGAGGCGCAAATCAGAGCGTTATTTCCTGCTCCTCGATGAGTTTGCCGTCAATACAGCGAATGATCCGGCCGGGGAAATGCTCGAGAATGCGGTAATCATGAGTGGCAAAGAGTACGGCGCTGCCCTGTTCCTTCGCCAGGCGGCGCAGGCGCATGAGGATGTCGTCCGAGGTTTCGGGATCCAGGTTGCCGGTGGGCTCGTCGGCAATGATCAGGACGGGGTCATTGAGCAGGGCCCGGGCGATGGCGACGCGCTGTTGCTCGCCGCCCGACAGCTGATGGGGCATGCTGAGCGTTTTTTGCTTGAGGTCCACCTTTTCCAGTACTTCCATCATCCGGCTCTGGATCCCGGCCGGATCTTTCCAGCCGGAGGCGCGCAGGGCGAAGGTGAGATTTTCCGCCACGTTTCGATCCTCGAGCAGGTTGAAATCCTGGAAGACGATGCCCATCTTGCGGCGCAGCCTGGGGATGGTCTTGCGGTTCAGCTTTTTCAGATCAAAACCGGCCACGCGCCCGTTGCCGACATCCAGGGGCAAAGCCGCATAGAGCGTTTTGAGCAAGCTGGACTTGCCGGAGCCCGTCTTGCCGATGAGGTAGGTGAATTCGCCCTGATCGACCTTCAGATTGACCTCCCGGAGGATCGGCCGGCCGTCCTGTTGAATGGTAGCCCCCTGAAGTTCTACGAGTGGATTTGCCGTCGTCATGGTATTTTTGGGTTGCACTAAAGCTACAACATTGCCGGCAAACGGTGCGCGAACGCTTTACCATTGCCGCCTGTTGAAGGTAAAACGAGTGTCGGTTAACGCCAAACGGCTGTTTTACCGATTTTTGACCCCTTTTTAATGCCGGCAGGCCGGCTGAGGGGTTTACTTTTGCAAGCAATTAACCAGAGACCATGAAAAAAATCTATATCATCGCCGGCTTGATGGTCGCCGTAGCGATCGGGCTGCTGCTCAACGCCGCCCAGGATGTGAGCACCTACGCCACCTTTGCCGAGGCGCAGTCCGGCCAGAAGGTGAAGATCGCCGGGCAACTGTCCAAGGACAAGGAGATGGTGTACAACCCGGAGGAAGATCCGAACTACTTCAGCTTCTTCATGCAGGATGCGAAAGGCGAGGAACGCAAAGTGGTGCTCCTGGCCGCCAAGCCGCAGGATTTTGAACTGTCCGAGCAGATCGTGCTCACGGGCAGCATGCAGGGGGAAGCGTTCGTCGCCACCGACATGCTCATGAAGTGCCCCTCCAAGTACAAGGACGAAGAGATCTACATCAAAAGCAAGCAGGGCACCATATAGACTAAGGCGCCCGAAGGACCTCAGAACGCCATATGCTACTCAACGTTTCCTACATCGGTGAACACCTGTGGCCCGGCCAGGTCGGCCATGCGGCGCTGGTACTCGCCTTTGTCTGCAGCCTGCTGGCGACAGCGGCTTATTTCTTTGCGGTTCGCAGCCGGGACGGCAGGCCCGCCGTCGCCTGGCAGCGGCTGGGTCGCTGGGCCTTCAGCCTGCACGGCCTGGGCATCTTTGCCGCCATCGGCCTGATCTTCTATATCATGATCCAGCAGTACTACGAGTACCAGTACGTCTGGGCCCACGTATCGGAAGAGCTGCCGCTGAAGTACATCGCTTCGGCCTTCTGGGAGGGTCAGGAGGGCAGCTTCCTGCTGTGGATGTTCTGGCATGTGGTGCTGGGCATGGCGATCATGTTCACGGCCGGCCGCTGGGAGGCTCCCGTACTGGCCGTAGTGGCCCTGGTGCAGGCATTCCTGAGCAGTATGGTGCTGGGCGTGTACCTGTGGGGCAATGTAAAGATCGGCAGCAATCCGCTGCTGCTGCTGCGCGACACCCTGGCTGCCCCCATTTTTGCCCATGCCGACTATCGCTCGCTCATCCAG
>JAJDFU010000001.1 GCA_020528935.1 Saprospiraceae bacterium
CGCCTTAGTCTAGTTGGCTCTGAATGTGTGATAAGGAACAGGGAAGATTCTTGCGAAACCAGTTCTCAATCAGCAGATCACCACTTCATCCCCACTCAAGAGCCGCGCAAATTGAAAGAGTGGTATTATGATCCGGTCTTGCAAGCAATCAGCGGTGTTAAGTCCAAGCTATTTAAAACCGGAAACGCGAAGGGATTAAAGCCGACAAGCCAGGAAACCTTGCAGTTTATTACAGCAGAATCCATAGCCTGCAAGCACGAGGTCATTAAGATCCTCAACATTTACACGCCCGGCTATATTGCGGGGTACAATTTTCTCGCCAGCGCGCACTTCAAGATGGCTCGTTGGTGCCGATTTTTGGAAAATATGTATTTTCTAGAAAAGGAACTTGACAACTCAACGAAGATCTACCAGTCTACTATGGATCGACTCGGCGACCAGATCGGCAACCACAACCTGATCTACCTCGATTCCAACCAGCATTTTGAATTAGCTATTCAGTACTACCACAAAGCCATTCAACTCCACTCGGAGGGGCGAACCTACCGTATCGAAACCCGCAAGCAGTTTTTTCTGGAAGACGACTATAACGACCACCTCAAGCACTGCTGTGCTGCGATCGAACGCTACCGCATGAATACGGGGATTATGCGCGGGAAAGTTCATAACCTGCGCGAGATTTCCCAGGATAATTCGATTCTGTATGAGTATGAGAATTACTTTCCGAGGGATAGAAAACCCTCTTCCCCGTAAACGGCATCTTCCACGCCCCTTCATACAAAAATGAGGAATAAAAACTCCAGTAGGATGATAACAGCGCCAGGATATTACAGTGCTCTTCTTTGAGGTTTAATAATAACGTGAGGTTGGGGGTTAGCTTACAAAAAGGGGATGCTTAGAAAATAAGGAAGCACGGTTGATCCTTGCAGAAATTGGGGGCTCCTGTTCAAGGATCCACATCTCCGTTTTCAGCTTTGGAAATGATCACAAAATCCCCCCGTTCAGCGTATTTTACCCAATCGGGTTGTTCAAAGTCGGCAACTGGAAAGCAACTGATATTCTGGATCTTGATTTTTTTACTCAGGCGTCGAAGCTGGGTGATGGTTCCCTGTTGGTAGTCGGTATGAAAACGGCCATTGAGGTGAAAAATGCGTTCCTTTTTACGTTTTTTCCAGTAGGTAAAGATCGAATACGCCATACTGGCATCCCAGGTGCACTGCGCGTAAAAGAAACGGTCGCTCGCACCATGCCCCGCTTCCCCCATCACGTTTTGAAAACGATCGTAGTAGGGCTTATCTCCGGTGTAGATGGGCAATTTCGGTAGAAATTGCCGGGAGGCCCTTGGCAGGTCGTTCAAAGCCGCCAAACCTTTACGGCTAACCAGGTTCGCGTAGCGCCGGGGGGCATTGGCTGCGATGACGATCTGCTTTTCTGCCTTGGCTCGTTCTACCAATGGCCGGTAGTCCGTTTCATAGTTTTTCCAGGCCCGGGCGTCTTTTTTGAGTATATCCTCAGTTATAAAACCAGCCAGATATTCGTCCAGGATAATCTGAACATCGGTCTCAAACATTTCCATGCTTAAGGTTACATTACCGTACCGTTCCAGCAACATGCGGTATATGCGGTCCTGCAGGACGTGCCCCAGGCTATCGTTGTGTTCTTCTCCAAAGAACAGCACATGGGCATCTTCCACCGCATTGATCAGATCTTCCAGAGCGATCTCTTGCTTCGTGGCGGTTGCATAAATTTTGTAATCCGTAGCCTGGGCTATGGAAACATGCTGGCAGATGAGGATGAAAATGGCGATCGGAAAAAGTCGGTTCATTGGATGCCGTTTTTTTGAAAATCAATTATGATGTAAGGGGACTTTGTCCTAAGAACGGTATTATGCTTTCAAAGAGTATCCTACCGCTGGACGCCCGCGCCGGGCATACCCGCTGCATACCCGGCAAACCTCTCAGCGGTACCTCGTGCCCACGCGCAACCTTTTGACCATGCGAGCCTCATTAAGGTATCGGAATTAAAATGCCGGTAGCATGGATCAGGTTTATATATATGCGATCGTCGCCCTCTTGTCGATGAGCTGCTCCCATACCAGGCAGGATGAACTGCTCTTCGTGGAGCCGGACCCTAGCGGCGGCTTCGCCTATCCGTATTTTCTATTCATTCCGGAACACGCGGCCCGCCAGGATGAGGTGTACCTGATCGTTCAGCCCAATAATTCCGGCTTTATCGAAGACGAACTGCAGAAGCATGTGGAAAGCGCGAAAGCGACCGCCACAAAGGATTATTATATGGGCAATTCCCTGGCGCGGGCATAGGGATACCGGCGGCTGGATCCCCCATTCC
>JAJDFU010000035.1 GCA_020528935.1 Saprospiraceae bacterium
GTTATTATCCGTACCCAAATTTGGGCCCACAAAATTTTGCAATTGTCAGGGTTAATCCTGACATAAGTGGCTGAAAACAAGCCTGTTTTCAGCCACTTATCGTCATTATTCACGGTAATCCGTGAATAATTCGGGTTAATATCTACTGTACGGTGACGTCAAAGGTCACCTCGACATCGGTCTCGCCAGTACTGCAGGCATCAGCAATACTTTTGTCCGGCTCGTGCTTGAGCGTGATCTGCAGAGTTCCGTTACCTGCATTCAGGGTGGACATGGTCGTTTCGAGTCCCAGCGGGTCCCCGTTGCCGTCCTCATCCTGCTGGATCGAATTATCGAAGACCGTTCCGCCGAAGACATAGCAAATGAGGTGCTCCTCGTCTTCTTCCTCGACCTCCTCCGTAATGTCTTCCGGGTCATTGGGGTCGCTTTCGTCTAGGAACTCCGCCCTGACGATATAGGTCGCGTTGTTGTCGAGCGTGATATCATCGATCACCGGCGGCTGGCCACCGTCGCCGTCCGGATCCCGGGCAACGAAGGGCTGGATATTGCCCGTTGCCTGGTTCTCGAAATTGAGTCGCACCGTAGTGATCACCTCCGGCTCATTTACCGGCTGGTTGTCGTCATCATCGTCACAAGCGGTGGTCAACAGCAGGCCGGTGATGGCCAGCAGGTACAACAGTGAAAATGGAAGTCTCATGATGGTAAACATTTTGTGGTTGAATTGAAAAAAATTATTCATATCGCTCCGGCGCGTTGCCCGAAGGGCAGCCGGAGGCGAACGGATACGTTGGTGCCGTTTTCATCTACGAAGTAGCGAAAGCGGTTGAGGTACTGCCGGTAGCGCACATTGAACAGGTTGAAGACCGACAGCCCCAATTCGACCGGCTGCTTGCCCAGTTGCAGCCGCATCGTTCCTTCCAGGTTGAAGCGGGTGTGGCCGGGCGGCGGATCGGTATAATCCACATCCGGCGGCACGCGCCGCTGCTCCAGCACGTTGATCATGCTCAGCCGGATGCTGGGGCTGTTGTTGTCGCGGCGGCCTTTCCATCGGAAGCGGTACTGCAGGCTGTGCTCGTACTGGTCCGGCGGCATGAAGATGAGGTGGTCCTGTATGCTGCGGTTGAATCCCCGCAGGATGGACAGCCGCTCCTCCAGCTGCCAGCCCGGGGCGAACTCCCAGCGCAGGCTGCCGTCCAGCCCCATGATGCGCACATCGGCCTGGCGGTAGTCGAAGGCCGGGAAGGCGCCCCGGATAGTGAGCACGGGCAGCTCGCGCGGGTTCAGGTAGATGAAGTCCCGGATGCGGTTGTAGTACAGCTGAGCATGGGCTGAAAAATTCTTTCCGTTATTCAGCTCCAGGGTCAGGGCTGTATTGTAGGCGCGCTCGGCATCAAGCAGCGGATTGCCCTTCTCGTAAGAGGCCGAACCGTGGTGCACCCCGTCGCTGTAGAGCTCGCTCACATGGGGCGCCCGCCAGGCGGTGCTGAAGTGGAACCTGGCAGTGAGCAGCTCCCCGAACTGGTATAGAGCCCCCAGGGTTGCCGAAACGTTCTGGAAGCGCAGATCGCGGCTGGGCACCTCGCTGGTATCCACCACCACATCCATCCAGCGGGCATCGTAGCGCAGGCCCACTTCCCATTCAAAGGGCACAAAGGGCTTTTTCCAGCGCTCGATCCACCAGGCACTGGCGTTCCAGTTGCGGAAGTTGGGAATGAGCCTGCCGCGGTCGGTCGTATTGCGCTGGTACATGAACTGCCCGCCCAGCTCACCCGAAAAATGGGCGAAGGGCTGGTGTGTCCAGTAGAGGTCGGTGGTATAGGTGGTGATCTCGAATTCGATGTCGGGATCGACCAGCTCGTCGGGCAGGTTGCCGAAGGGGCGGTGGGCGTCGAACTCCTGCCGGCGGTTGAACTGGCGGGCAAACTGCAGGTGCAGGCGCCCCAGTCTGCCGGTGCGGAACGCGCCGTCCACTTTGGTGAGGTGATGCACGATGCGCTGTACCGGCCGGCCGATGAAGTAGCTGAAGGAGCCGTCCTCCAGCGGGCGGCCGCGTTCGATGGCGTTGCGCAGGTCGGTCAGGTTGCCAATGTGGGCGTCGCGCAGGATACCCAGTTTGGTAAAGAAGATGGAGTGGAATGCTTCCAGCTCGAAGTCGTCCTCTTTCAGTCCCAGGGTCCAGGAGCCGTTGATCTCCTCCAGGCCGGTATTGCGCAGGAAGTAGTCGGGTGTGCGCAGGTTGCCGCCCTTTTTCACCGTGCCCTGCATGCGGGCGCTCAGGGGCAGCTTGCCCTTGAGTTTGCCTTCTGCGATGCCCGATAGTATGCCCACACCGCCGTTGCTGAAGC
>JAJDFU010000092.1:0-7694 GCA_020528935.1 Saprospiraceae bacterium
TGTCTTATAGTTTGAGTGTGTCTCGCTGGTTGTTGTGGATTAGTATATGTGACGTGTTGAGTGTACTAGTATGGTGTTGTTTTTCATAGATGTGTAGAATAGACAGGCCATGGACATGTCCGATCCCGACTCCGGCTGGACGGTGGAAATGCAGGTCAAGGCCGCCAAGTACGGCCTGCGCTCCACCGAGGTGCCGGTGCGCTACCGGCGGCGGGTGGGCGTATCCAAGGTGTCGGGCACGGTGAAAGGCACCGTACTGGCGGGCCACAAGATCCTGTGGACCATTTTCAAACTGCTCTGAACTCAAAATCTACCTGCATATGTCGCTCCTGGCATGGACCGTGCTCATCGTTTACACCGCAGCGCTCAGCTTTGTTACCCTGTACTGCCTGGTGCAGTTCAACCTGTTGTACCACTACAAAAAAACCAACCGGGGCGCGACGACGCCCAGTGCCAGGCTGCGATTCGCCGCCCTGCAGGAACAGCCACAGCCGCTGCCTGCGGAGGGCCCCACCGACTGGCCCGGGGAAGAAGCCCTTCCCTTCGTCACCGTACAACTGCCCATCTACAACGAGCGCTACGTGGTGGAGCGCCTCATCGACCGGATTGCGGCCTTCGACTATCCGCGCGATCGCTTCGAGATCCACGTACTGGACGATTCTACCGACGACACCCGCGAGATCGTGGCTCGCAAGGTGGCCGAATACCGGACGAGGGGCTTCCAGATCGAGCAGATCTTTCGCCCCGGCCGCCAGGGCTTCAAGGCCGGCGCCCTCCGCGATGCCACCCCGCGGGCCCGGGGCGAATTCATCGCCATCTTCGACGCCGACTTTCTGCCGGAGCCCGATTTTCTGCGCCGCACCGTTCCCTATTTTCAGGACGAACGCGTAGGTGTGGTGCAAACCCGCTGGGAGCACCTCAACGAGAACTACTCCCTCATTACGCGGCTGCAAGCCCTGCAGCTCAACGTGCATTTCACCGTAGAACAAGCCGGCCGGATGGCCGGCAACTTGCTGTTGCAATTCAATGGAACGGCCGGAATATGGCGCAAAGCCACCATCGAGGAGGCCGGCGGCTGGCAGGCCGACACCCTCACCGAAGACCTGGACCTGAGCATCCGCGCCCAGCTCAAGGGCTGGAAGATCCACTACCTGGAAGCGGTGGGCTCACCGGCCGAGCTGCCCGCCGAAATGAACAGCTTCAAATCGCAGCAGTTCCGCTGGATGAAGGGCGGCGCCGAGACGGCCAAAAAAATGCTGCCCACCGTATGGCGCTCCCAGCTGCGACTGGGCCAGAAGATCCACACCACCTTTCACCTGCTGGGCAGCACCGTTTTTGTGTTCGTCTTTGTGCTCGGGGTGTTCAGCGTACCCCTGCTGTTTCTGCTCAACGAACTGCTCGCCTTCGGACTGACCAAGGACATCTTCGCCGGCTTCCTCATCGGCCTGTTGTCCATCATTGCCGTCTATTATGTAGGCAATGTGCAGACCGGCCTGTACCGGCAGGAGCCTACCTGGCGAACAGCCCTGAAGTTTCTCTTTCTCTTCCCGCTGTTCCTGGCCCTGTCGATGGGCCTGTCGCTACACAACAGCATGGCCGTACTCCAGGGTTATCTGGGCCGAAAAACCGCTTTTGTGCGCACGCCCAAGTTCAACATCCTGAGCCTGAAGGACTCCTTCCGCAAAAACACCTACCTCAATCACCGCCTCTCCTGGATCACGCTGCTGGAAGGCCTGCTGGCGCTGTATTTCCTCGGCGGGGTTCTGGGCGGGCTATACCTCCAAAACACCACCTTCATCGTCTTTCACTTCCTGCTTTGCATCGGGTACGGAGCGATTTTCTATTTTACGGTGCGGCACCTGAGCCTGAAGTAACCCAAGCCGGTGGTTTCTGCTCGCGCCGGCTCCAACCGACTAGAACACGCCCCATGCCCTTTCCCATCCAAGGCTGGCAGATCCTGACCGCTGCACTGATGCTGGGCCTGACCCTGAGTATCGGCTACACGGTGGAGCAGTCCGAATTCGCCTTGCTGTACCCGCAATACCTCGTCTGGTTTGGCTTGTATTGGGGCGTATTTCAGCGGGTGAGTGCCCGCCGGGAGATCGGGTTCTTCCTCGCTGTGGCCGTACTGCTTCGCCTGGCACTGGTTGCGGCCATGCCCCAGCTCTCGGACGACGTATACCGCTTCATCTGGGACGGGCGGCTGTGGACCCAGGGCATCAGCCCGTTCGCCCAGCTGCCCGCGCATTATCTGCAGGCCGGGCAGGAGGTGCCCGGCCTGACCCGCGCCTTGTACGACCAGCTGAATTCGCCTGCTTACTACACCATCTATCCCCCCCTGGCTCAGGCAATCTTCGGCCTGGGCGTCTGGTTGTTCCCCGGCAGCCTCTACGGCAGTACCGTCGTGATGAAAAGCGTGCTGTTCCTCTTCGAACTGGGCACCCTCTGGATCCTTCCCAAACTGCTGAGGCAGCTGAAACTGCCGGCCCGCAACGTGCTCATCTACGCCCTCAATCCACTGATCATCCTGGAGTTAGTCGGCAATCTGCATTTCGAAGGAGTGATGCTCTTTTTCCTGCTGGCCGCCCTGTGGCTGATGCTCGAAAAGCGCCGGTGGCTGTCTGCTGTCCTCTTCGGCCTGTCGGCGGCGGCCAAGCTGCTGAGCCTGCTGTTTTTGCCCTTATTTCTGCGCGCGCTGGGCTGGAAGCGCCTTATCGGATACAGCGCCCTGGCCGTCGGCCTGCTGGCGCTCCTGTTCTGGCCGTTCCTCCGCGGGCCGGGCCTGGATCACTTCACCCAAAGCCTGGACCTCTACTTCCGGAGGTTTGAGTTCAATGCCAGCATATACTATCTGCTGCGCGCCCTGGGCAAGTGGCAGGTGGGTTACAACCCCATTGCCGTGCTGGGGCCGGCACTGGCCGTCGCGACCTTTCTCATCGTGATGGGCCTGCTCATTTGGGGGCCCCGCTACGGCAACCGGGCCCTGATTCAGAATATGCTCTTCGCCATTACCGCCTATCTGCTGCTGGCAACCACAGTGCATCCCTGGTACCTCACCCTGCCCCTGGGGTTGTGCCTGTTTACCCGCTACCGCTTTCCCGTGCTGTGGAGCGCGCTCATCGTGCTCACCTACATCAACTACAGCTACGAGCCATACCGGGAAAACCTGTGGATGGTCGCCCTGGAATACGCCCTGGTGCTGGGCTTTTTGGCCTGGGAGCTGCACGCTGTTGGCCGGTCATCTCAAAAGCCGATCGATGCCTGAGGCTTCTTCAAAAAGACCCTGTCAGGCAAAAACAGGCGAGGAAGACCCGAGGCCCTCCAAAGCCATTTGGCGGTCAGAACAGTTCGCCGTCTCTTTAGAGTTGATGAAAAAATATATTTCTATCGATCGGTGAAGGCGTGGCCCCGGCCCAAACCCGGCGGGATCGAACAGACCAGGATGGAGGGCCGGCTTTACCCGCTGGCCAAAGAGCGGAAAGCCCCTTTCACCGGCCGGTAGCGCTAGCGAAGGATCAATCGGCGCACGGCAGTTTGCCCCTCGGTTACCCGCCGGATCCAATAGACTCCGGCCGGCCAATCGAGAGTGGAAAGACTGGATATTCCTTCCGGCAAAGCCCGCTGAAGGCACAAGCTTCCCTTGCTGTCGTATACGAGCAACTGGCCGGGCCGGCGGCTTTGAATCTGAATGCGGCTCGAAGCCGGGTTGGGAAACACCCGGAAATCGTCCGCCTCGGGGCGCCGGGGCTCTGCCACCGAGCTCAGCAGGTCGGCAAACAGCCAGCGGTAAGCCGCTTCGAATTCGGCAGCCCACAAGGCTTCGTTGTGCTGGCCCTGGGGGTTCACCCGGTGCAGGAATTCATCCGGCCCGAAATCGTAGGCTTCGAAAGTGTCGGCCACGGCTTCGGCACCCAGTGCCATGACCGGGCCCTCCTGACCGCCGTACAACTGGTAAATGCGCATCGGCTCGCGGTGCCCTTCCTCCCGGAGCAGATTCAGCGAAGCGGAATTGAACCAGTAAGAGGGCGAGAACAGCCCTGCCCGGCTGAAGGTTTCCGGATATGCAAGTGCACCGTAATACGAGATGAGCCCGCCCATACTGGAGCCCATCAGTCCGGTGTATTCGCGTTCGGGCCGGGTGCGATACAGGCTGTCGATCCGGGGCTTGAGGGTCTCTACCATGAATTGGAGATAGGCATCGCCCTCACCGCCCCCGTAAGACGGATTGGTCCAGGGGGAGTACTCATCAAACCGGCGCACTCCCCCGTTGTCGATGGCTACCACGATGATGCCGTAGTCATCCTCCTCCTGCTGGAGCCGGGTCAGGGTCTCGTCTACCTCCCATTCGCCGGCAAAGCTGGTGGACAGATCGAATACATTTTGCCCGTCGTGCATGTACAGCACGGGGTAGCGCTTGTCGCTGCTGTCGTAATCGACCGGCAGATACACCCACACCCGGCGGTAGCGGTCCAGTTGCGGCATATACACGCTGTCGCTCAGGATGTGGACCTGTTCGTTGGCCGTACTCGGAACTGCGGAAACGTCCTCCCAGCTGAGGATGCTGAGCCGCAGGGTGTCGCCATCCAGGCAGGGATGCACCCGGTTGGGCAGAAAACCGCCGGTGGCATTCCCCTCCACGGTCGCCCAGCTTCCGCGCGTGAATTTGAATTCCAGCGGATCGACGCCCAGCTCGGAGCAGGGCGTCAGGGCGATTCCGGTTTGTCCACCACCCAGATCCTGGAGAATGTAGGCTGTATCGCCCGGATCCCAGCCCTGGAAATTGCCGGCTATGTGGATGGGTTCGTCCGGCGGCGTGTTGGCCGGAAGACTCTCCAGCAGGATCACAGGCTGGGCCGTAGCCGACAAAGGAAGCAAAAGGGTAAAAGGCAGGAAGCGCATCACGAGTTCTGGGTTTAATGAGATCAATGCCCACAAAATACGGCTTCGCGCAGAAAAATGACCCAAAACCGGCCCGGTCCCGGGCATGAAAACCGGGCGGATTTAAAGTGCAGTTAACAGCATGCTGTTATATTTATTTCCATGCTTCGACTCCTCCTTTGTTTTGTACTTCTGGGCTCGTGGTCCGTTCCGGCGGGAGCCCAACCCAACCCACAACCCATGGATCTGGACGCCATTACCCGATATGCAGACGTAAAAGACCTCCGCTTTCCCTACTACGACTACGGAAGCGGCCCGGTCGTGCTCCTGCTGCACGGTTTCCCGGACTCCAAGTATCTGTGGCGGCATCAACTTCAGCCGCTGGCCGATGCCGGCTACCGGGTCATTGCGCCCGACCTGCGCGGCTACGGCGACGCCCCCAAGCCGGAAGGGGTGGAAGCTTACGCCATACCCCATATCCTGGCCGACCTCACCGGCCTGCTGGACGCCCTGGAGATCGAAAAAGCCCATGTCGTGGGGCACGACTGGGGCGGCACGGTCGCCTGGCTGTTCGCCGGCTACCACCCGGAGCGCTGCCTGAGCGTGACCGGCCTCACGGTGGGCGCCCCCGGCGGTCCCGGCCGGCGAGCCCTTCCCCAGCTCGAGAAGCTCTGGTACGTCTTCTTCTTCCAGAATGAGGGCGTGGCCGAAGAATGGATCCGGCGGGATAACTGGCAGGGCCTGCGCGCCTGGACGCGCGAAAAAGGAGACCTGGAACGCTACATGCAGGAGTTGGACAAACCCGGTGCCCTCACCGCCGGGCTGAACTGGTACCGGGCCAATTTCAAACCTGCATCCCTCAACAACAGCGGCTCCAATCCGCCGCGCATCGCCGTTCCGGCTATGGGCATGGCGGCGCAGGAGGATGCCTATCTGCTGGAAAACCACGTCAAAGGCTCAGAGGCCATGATCGACAGCTCCTGGGAGTATCACCTCATCCGAAACGCCTCCCACTGGCTGATGCTGGACCAACCCGAAACCTTCAACCGCCTGCTGATCGACTTTCTGGATCGGGTTGAATAGGCCGGCCTGCCCGGTGGCTCCGGCCTAATCCCCGGCGGGCCAAACCCGATTGCCCCTTCCTCCGCTTCTTCTATTGAGCACCTGCTGAACCAAAAAAAATGTTGACAGAAAGCGCACTTTCCGCCAACATAAATTGCAATGTCAATCCAGACGTTTTACAAGCTTCTATATTGAATCACCTGACAGTAAAAAAGACATACACCAAAACTAGATGCTTTTCAAACTCCATGTTGGGCAATCTTGGGAAATTTTGGGCAATCTTGGGAAATGAGCATGCCCCAACACCCTTCGCGGAAACGCATATTCCTCCCTACCTTTACCGCATTGAACCTAAACACTACACCCTATGGGACTACTCGACGGAAAAGTGGCCCTCATCACAGGAGGCTCCCGCGGTATCGGAGCGGCCCTGGTCCGGCGCTTTGCCGATGAGGGAGCGGCCGTAGCCTTCACCTATCGCTCCTCAGCTCACCAGGCCGATGCCTTGGTCCGGGCGATCGAACAGGCCGGCGGCCGGGCCAGAGCCTATCAGAGCGATGCCGCCTCCTACGCGCAGGCCGAACAACTCATTCAGACCGTTTACGGCGACTGGGAACGCGTGGATGTGCTCGTCAATAATGCCGGCATTACCGACGACACCCTCCTGCTTCGCATGAAAGAGGAACAGTGGGACCGCGTTGTACAGACCAACCTGAAGTCGGTCTTCAACCTCACCCGGCATATTGCCCGCAACATGATGAAAGCCCGAAGCGGATCCATGATCAACATAAGCTCCATTGTAGGCCTTACGGGCAATCCCGGCCAGGCCAACTACGCCGCTTCCAAGGCCGGTATCTTTGGATTTACCAAGAGCATCGCCAAGGAACTGGGCTCGCGCGGCATCCGCTGCAATGCCGTAGCGCCGGGTTTTATCGAAACCGAGATGACCGACCAACTGGACGAAAAGGTGCGCGAGGCCTACCTGCAAAACATCCCGCTGAAGCGCATGGGCTCGGCCGACGAGGTGGCCGACCTCTGTGTATTCCTGGGCTCCGATCGCTCCACCTACATCACCGGGCAGGTGATCAGTGTCTGCGGTGGGCTGTCGGATTGAAGCCGGCAGGTATTCATTCATGCAAGCCCTCAGGCCTCTGCTTCAACTGCATACCTCAACTACACCATGCACCACTTCCTGCTTGAAGAAACGCGCCGCCGGCTCTTTGAAGAGAGCATCCCCCGCCTGATGCGCTGCCTGGACATGCTGGGCGAGGAGCAACTCTGGTGGCGGCCCAATGCGCGCTCCAACAGCGTGGGCAACCTGATCCTGCATCTCGAAGGCAACGCCCGGCAGTGGATCCTCAGCGGATTGTGCGGACAACCGGACACCCGGCAACGCCAGGCCGAGTTTGACGCCCCGGAAGAATACGACCGCGCACAGCTGAAAAAGCGACTACTCCGGCTGCAGGAGGAGCTGGAACAGGCGCTGCGGCAGGTAGACCCCAAAGAACTGGAAACGGTGCGCGACGTACAGATCTACCAGGAGAGCGGCCTGAGTATCCTCATCCACGTGATCGAGCATTTCTCCTACCACACCGGACAGGTGGCCTACCTCACCAAAATGCTCACCGACGAGGATACCGGCTTTTACGCCGGACTGCAACTGGGCTGAGGGGAAAGAAGAAAATGAATACCCGCGGGTAATCTTCCGGTACAGAGCACAGAGACGTACGAAGCCGTCCATCTACCATCTACCA
>JAJDFU010000092.1:7794-15136 GCA_020528935.1 Saprospiraceae bacterium
CTACCATCTACCACCTACCATCTAAAACGAGAAAAGGGCCTTCCATCCTCGCGGATCGAAAGCCCTTATTCCCGGTACTCCTGATCGGTGGAGTACCATCGTGCACGATGCGCTTCAGTGCGGGCAAAAGCCCTGCTGAAGCTTTTGGCATGCGCCCTTCAGCCGCCGGGGTGCCATCCAAGACCCTAGGTAAGACGAAAGGGATGGATCGCAGGACCGTCACAAGGAGCGGGTCCGTACAGGTAATACAACCTGAACCCAAGGGGCGGGTGTCCGGTGAAACCGGTTTGCCCGGCCTGGCAGCGGTTGCACATGCCGCCGGCTGCCGGTGGCAGACCGAAACCCGCTTTTCCGGAGAAAAACGCATCTCGGCAATTGCCAAACAGCCGTTTTTGGCATCTTTCGCCGGGCCGAAAGCCCTTTTTCCCATGGCAAGGATGCCGGGATGAGGCCCGTGCCGCTCTGTAGTTCGGTTTTTCTCATAGTATAAGGAAAACCACTTGTCCAGCGCGCGGCAAGCACACTGAGCAGACAGAGCATCCACACTTGCGTACCTCGCTCCAGCCCGTCCGGCAAACGAACGAACGGTGCGGTTGCCCTTGACCACAACACTGTTTGTTTACCTCCTCCTTTTCTCCACTTTGACTTAGCCGAAAAGTGTACCCTTGCGGGGGGGATGAGGGTATGCCGGCCGCCCTTCGCTAAGACGGCTGGCCAGGGTGGCAGTCTGCAAGAGATCGCCGGGGGCGAGTTCCTGCAGAAGGCAAACTTCTCTTCCGGCCCGCTCATTTCCCGGCGACGAATCGCCGGCAGGAAAGAACCGCACCGGAAGCGGCTATCCCGCAAAGGACAGCCGGTACGCCAGGGCGAAAGATGCGTGCCGGTGGAGCACCTCTCCGAAGAAAGCTGCGCCCGAGCCGGCATTCGGCCTGTCGCCCGGGCACGGAGTGCCGCGCCCGGAAGAAGGCCGGTCCGGCTCATCGGATTTCCGAACGAAATCCGACGGGCCGAACCTGCACCGGAAGCAGACGAGAACGCCACATGGAAGTACTCATCCGCGACCGGCCGCTGTTCCCGTAGCCCCGGGCAGGTCGCGACAGGGGGCCCGAAGGCCACCCGGCAACCCCCCTGCACATGGCTCACCGGCCCAAGGGCCGGATCGTTCAACTCGCGGATCTTCATTCGCCTTCACCCGAAGGATCAAGCGAAAAAGGAATTCCGGACTGAGCTGCAAGCGAACAGCTTGCGATCTCCATGGCAGGTACCCGGGCGGGCACCGCAACCGCCTCAGCGACTGCCGTAGGGAACCACCCGTCTTTTGTGCATCATTTCACAAATGCCCAGATTTTCAAAAGCAAATATCATCGTTATGATATTTTTCGGAAAGTTATTTCCTTTCGCTTGATTCAAATATAATATCATTCCAAGCCCCTTGTCAAGCGCATTCTTTCCACAACACATCCACAAAAGTTATCCACAACTGTTAATTGATTGTAGGTTAAATCTTTACCCGGGCGGAGGGCCTGCAACCCGAATTGCATATTTATTTTCATCAAGCAAAACACCGGTTTAACGCATTATCAATCAACTTTTTACGCTTAATTTCCACCATTGTGGAATACTTTCCACGCCCGCTCACGAGCCGGGCCCGTTTTTCCACCGGCTTTTGAACAGGCAGCTGTTGGTATCGGTGGCCTGTAGCCCACAGCGGTCGGGCCACCGCTCGAACAGCCCGCCCGCCGGCAAGAGCGGGGAACGTGGGATTGGAACAAAGGATGCCTGTAGCTGAAAGCCCGTGGCCGCTGACCCAAAAAAAGAAACCCCCTGCTCAGGACGAGCGGAGGCTTCCTACGCTTTCTCGTAGTACGGATATTCAAAAGTCGCAAACCTCGGGCAAAAAAACCTAATCTGAAGAGAACTTTTTTGCCGATCACGCGAAAAAAACTACCGCACACATGAAAAAAGCCACCACTCCCCCTTTTTTGATGCCTGTTTCGTCGCCGGTCCTCCTGCTGGATGAGGCCCGGTGCCGGCGCAACATCCGGCGCATGGCCGCCAAGGCCCAACAGTGCGGTCTGCGCTTCCGGCCCCACGCCAAGACCCATCAGTCGCTGGATGTGGCGCGCTGGTTGCGCGAGGCCGGGGTGAGCCGGCTCACCGTTTCTTCTCCGGCCATGGCCGAATACTTCGCTGCGGGTGGCTGGACCGACCTCACCCTGGCCTTTCCGCTCAACCTCCGGGCCCTGGACGCTCTCCTGGCCCTGGCTGAGCGAATACACCTGCAGCTGGTGGTGGAATCGCCCGAACACCTGCAGGCCCTCCGGATACGGGCCAAACACCCCCTGGACCTCTTTCTGCTGGTGGATACCGGCGCCGGCCGCACCGGGCTTCGTCCGCAGCAGACGGGGCTCGCCCGCGACATGGTCGCCACCATGGAGAGCGAGGCCCACCTTCGCTTTGCCGGCCTGCTCACTCATGCCGGCCACAGCTACCGCGCCCGGGGCCGCGAGGAGATCGGCCGGGTGCACCGCCAAAGCCTGGACGCCCTGCGCACCTTTGCCCGGGGCCTTCCCGTGCCGCCGCCCGTTCTGAGTGTGGGCGACACCCCCTGTTGCAGCACCCAAACGGAGTACGAGGGCATCCACGAGATCCGCCCCGGCAATTTCGTCTTCTACGACCTGATGCAGGCACAGATCGGCGCCTGCCGCTATGAGGACATTGCCCTGGCCATGGCCTGCCCGGTCACCGCCCTGCATCCGGAGCGCCGGGAGGCCGTACTGCACGGCGGCGCCGTGCATTTTGCCAAAGACGCCATCCGCGATGCCTCCGGACGCCATATATATGGTATCGCGGTGGCCTGGACGGCCGATGGCTGGGACCCGCAGCACATCCTGGGCCGCCTGCTGCGCCTTTCTCAGGAACACGGCATCCTCCGGCTGGAGCCGGAAGCCATGCCCTCCATGCGAATTGGCGACCTCGTCTGCGTACTGCCTGTACACGCCTGCCATACGGCTGATGCCATGAAAAGTTACCTCACGCTGGATGGCGATCGCCTGTGGATGATGCCGCCGGCCGGCTTTGTGGCGCCCGGCTGGCCGGCAGGCCCTCCTGCCCGGGATCGCACGCTGCGGTTCGGCGGGTCGCCGCCGCCAGGATAAAAAGCAAGCGGCATCAGGCTTCCAGGTAGTGCGCCTGATAGGAAAGCACGGGGGTATGTGAATGGTAGGACACCATTTTGGTCTTGCTGTAGTTGAACAGCTCCTGCAGGAAGGTGCGCCGGTGGGTCACCATGGCCAAAACGTCGATGTCTTGTTTTTTCAGGTAGGCGATGAGCTCCTCATACACGTAGGAGCCGTCCAGCACGTCGAAATGCAGATTGGACTTGTCGCCCATTTCCGCCTTCAGTTTTTCCATGCGCTGATGGTAAAAATGAGTGTGGGCCGTATCCACATTGACGCAGTACACATCGGCGCCAAAG
Source organism: Saprospiraceae bacterium (assembly GCA_020528935.1). Taxonomy (GTDB): domain Bacteria; phylum Bacteroidota; class Bacteroidia; order Chitinophagales; family Saprospiraceae; genus JAJDFU01. The sequence goes on from JAJDFU010000092.1 coordinate 11,273, forward strand.
CGTTCGGCCAGTTCTTCGATCCGCATCAGCGCCTTTTTTTCGATATCGGTAAAGGTGGTGGCAAAAGCGATGCGGTCCAGCTTACCGTCGAAGACCGCCTCCCTGGGCACGGCCAGCACGGGGCAATCGGCATTTTCGAGCACCTCGCCGGCCACACTGCCCAGAAAGACCTCTTTCAGGCCGTGCGCGCCCGTCGTTCCCATGATGATCAGGTCGATCTCGTCGCGGCGCACCACGCTCAGAATGGTATCTACGATCTTTTCTCCTTCCTCCAATACGTGGTAAATGGGCAGTCGCGTAAAGCCCTGTTCTTCCACCAGTCTGGTCACCGGCGGAATGGCATCTTTGTAGTTCTCAAACTCGTGCAGGTCGAAATTATCCTGGAAAGCCTGCATGTTGGGCGGCAGCCTAATGGGGTCGGTATCCGGCTTGCGGTACACGTGCAACAGCGTGATGCTGGCATCGATGGCATCCGCAAAATGAAGAGCGTAAATGAAAGCGTGATTGGCAGCTTCCGAAAAGTCGGTGGGGAAGAGGATGTTCTTCATGGCGATCTGCGGGTTTTATGGCCCCGTAAGTTTAGAAAAATTGATCGGCAAAAGATAGCTTCTGGCATTCCGCTTTCAGGCGGCCAGCAAATGCTTCAATTCATCTACTTCGGGCACCCGACCGTACACCACGATCTTATTCCGGATCATCAGGGCGGGGATGGCCTCGATCTTTACCCGCAAAAACTCAGTCAAAGCCGTTACGACTTCTACGTCTATTTCCACGTTCAGTTCCTGGGCGGCGCGATTGAGAGCGGCAACCAGGGCTCTTTCCTGGTTATCGCCCACTCCGTATATGCGCACGATTTGGTTCATAATGATCAGTTTTGTTCCAGCGCTCCGGCTTATTGGTTGAGGCTGGGGTAAAAGTACGCGCATGCAGGGGCCAAACCCGATGATGGGGGTCATAGGCCCTTCTGACTTTTCTCAGTGCGTTTTCTTTCGGCCCGGGTGACGGGCATCATCCACAAGAATTGCAGCGGCACCTACTTTTAGAAAAAATGCGGAATGTATATGAACAGGAGGACCGCCCAGACCATCGCTTTGTGGGCCATACTTAGTTGCAGCATGCCGATCAACGCCTATTCGCAAACGCCGGAACTTCCCGGCGAAGCCTTCGATCTCTACCCCACCCTGCGCGACATGCACGGCTACGCGGTGGGGATGCACCAGGACAAGATCCTCATCTTCGGCGGGCTCATCCGTTCCGAACTGCCGGACTTGTACCCCGATGGGTTTCCCAATCAGGAGCTGCTGCTCATCGATCTGGGGCGACGACGCGCCACGGCCTTTTCCAGCGGCGGTATCTCCGACCTGTTGGGCGAGCAGCTGGCCGCCTACGGCCTGGCCTTTCACCAGCTGGACCAAACCCTCTACATCGTGGGCGGCTACGGCCTCAGCCGGGGCGAAGGCGCTTTCGTTACCTTCCCCTACATCATCAGCGTGGACGTACCCGCTGTCATCGCCGACCTGCTGGCGGGCCAAAACCCGGAAGCCCACTTCCGCCAGCACTGCGACGACCGCATGGCCCTGTTCAATGCCATACTCGACCACAACGGGCAGGAGTTCTTTCTCCTGGGCGGCAAGCGCGCCGTCAAACGCCAACCGTTCTCCCGCGAGCCGGACTACCGCGAAGAGGCGCCCGAAGAACAGCTGCGCACCTTCCGCCTGCGCCTGCAGAACGACCAACTGCAGGTGGAAGGCTACCAGGGCTGGTACGACCTGGGCGAATTGGAAGCCGTGTACGGCAACCAGATCCCGCCCAAGATCCGCCGGGCCATGGACAAACCCGACCCCCCGCAGTGATCGGGGAGGCGTACCGGCTTGCAGGCTTGCCGTACCCGTGGCGGACAGGCCGGTAGTGCGGATCCCGAAACCACAGCATACCGAATGCCGGCCGGCACCCCTGCCATCAGGCCGGTGCTGAGCCCTGGCGCAGGGCTTCCGGGGATCACGGGATGGGGGAACAGGAGCGCAACACAGCAAGCCCGAAGGCCCCCCTCCAAACCGCTGATAAAAATCAACACTTCTTCTGACGAGGCTCATTCCCCCGGGCGTACGGAGGGTTTACTTTTAGGAAAGAATCACTGAACGGTCCATTGTTGAAGTGAATCCAACTTAGTTTAGTCTTACCATGGTCAATTGGGTGTTAGACGATGGTCGGAAGTTCCGGCCATCGTTTTCACTTTTAGTTGACCCCTGATCCTCTTTCATCGATTCCCGGGGGTTTTTGGTCGAGATGGCTGCTCCTTTCTGCCGCTCGCAAGGCTCAAGACCGTAATTTAGGCGGCCATCAATCAATCATTCCGATCATGAAACGGCTGCTAATCCTCCCCCTGCTTCTGTCGGGCTTGCTGAGTACGGCTTCGGCTCAAACGGACACGTACTTCAGCCCCGACGACATCGACATTCCCTTTACCCGGTACGTGCTGCCCAACGGCCTGGTGCTGCTGGTACACGAAGACCACAAGGCGCCGATCGTGGCCGTCAATGTGTGGTACCACGTGGGATCCAAGGACGAAAAGCCCGGAAAAAGCGGCTTTGCCCACCTGTTTGAGCACCTTATGTTCAACGGCTCGGAACACTTCAACGACGACTACTTCCAGGCCCTCGACCGCATGGGGGCCACCGACCGCAACGGCACCACCAATTCCGATCGCACCAACTACTTCCAGAACGTGCCCGTCGGGGCGCTGGACCAGATCCTCTGGCTGGAATCCGACCGCATGGGCCACCTGCTGGGCGCCATTGACCAGGCCAAGCTGGACGAACAGCGCGGCGTGGTGCAGAACGAAAAGCGCCAGGGCGAAAACCAGCCCTACGGCCGCCAGTACAACCTGCTCACCAAAGCCATGTATCCCGAGGGCCACCCCTACTCCTGGACGGTCATCGGGGAAATGGAAGACCTCAACGCCGCCTCCCTGGAGGACGTGTACGAGTGGTTCAAGAACTACTACGGCACCGCCAATGCCGTGCTGTCCATCGCCGGCGATGTGGAGCCCGAGGCCGTGTACAAAAAAGTGCTGAAGTACTTCGGCGACATCCCCTCCGGTCCTACCCTGGCCCGCCACGAGGTGAACATCCCCATCCGCCATACCGATACCCGCCAGACCTACCAGGATCGCGTGCCCGAGCCCCGCATCGTTATGGCCTGGAACACCCCCCAGAGCGGCTCCCGCGAAGATGCCTACCTCGACCTGGCCGCCTCCGTGCTGTCCAGCGGCAAGAACGCCCGCCTGTACAAGAAACTCATCTATGAAGACCAGACGGCCAGCTCGGTGAGTGCCTACCAGTACGGCCGCGAGATCGCCGGCAACTTCTACGTGCAGGCCAACGTCAAACCCGGCAAATCCGTGGAAGAGGTGGAAAAAACCCTGGTAGCCGTCCTGGAAGACTTCATCGCCAACGGCCCCACGCCCGAAGAACTCGCCCGCGCCAAGAGCAGTTACTTCGCCGGTTTCATCAAGGGCATTGAGCGCATCGGCGGCTTCGGCGGCAAGTCCGACATCCTGGCCTCCAATGCCGTCTATTTCGGCGATCCCGAATTCTATAAAACGCGCATGCAGTGGATCGCCGACGCCCGCCCCGAGGACGTGCAGCGCGCCGCCCGCCAGTGGCTGGGCCGCGGCAAGCACACCCCCCTCCGCACGCCCTTCCCGGAATACACCCCCACCCACACCGAGGTGGACCGCAGCCAGGGCCTTCCCGGCCAGGGCCAGGCAGGCGCCGCCCCCTCCCCCGACAGCCAGCAGCACCAGCACCCACACGCCCACCCGCTGATCGTGGACACCCGCCGACACACCCCCCCCGCCGCACA
>JAJDFU010000437.1 GCA_020528935.1 Saprospiraceae bacterium
TTGGCCCCCCAAGCCGTGCAATGGTCCCCCTGTCGCCGGACTTCGCCTCCCCCCAGTGCTTCCAAACTCACGTACGGCCGGCGCTGTTCGTAAGTGTCCCGGGAAAGGACCATGGTCTTGTTGATGTCTGCCACCGCAGCGAAGGGGCCGTGGTGTTGCCGGTAGGCAAAAATGGCTGCCGCCTGCCTTTTGCTGAGGTAGGGATGACCGGCGAGTTGATCGACCGAAGCGGAATTCAGGGGCACCTTTCGGTATATGCCAACCCGCAACACCAGCTTTGGCCGGATGGCCTGAAAGGTACTGTCCGGCAAGCCATAGGTGTCGGCCACCTGATCGATATGGGAAAAACCGCCCAGGGCATCCCGGAATCGAACGATGCGCTCCGAATAGACCCGGCCGATGCCGCGCAGCCGTCGCCACTCTTCCGGCGAGGCCTCGTTGATGTCGATGCGTATTTTTTCCCGCTTCTCGACAGCGAAGCCCGGAGCCGGATCCTCCAGTTCGACAAAAGGCTTCAGGGCTGCGGCCCATTCCGGACGCAGGCCGTAGAGCTTATCCAGGTCTTCGGGCCGGTAAAAGCGACCGCCGGCCTGCCGATACTTTTCCCAGGTTCGGGCTACGCGTTCGGGCAGCCCCATAGCGAGCAGATCATGTACCGTGACCCGATTGGGATCGAAGGCCCGGGGCGATAGCTCCACAGTTGCCCCGGCGGGCCGTTCGTCCAATCTTGCCCCAACTGCTGTGGCCGCTTGCGGCAGGCGGATGTAGGCCTCCAGGCGCCGGTAATCGGCTTCGGAAAAGCCGTAGATGCGCCGGAGGTCGGTCTTGGTCCGGAAGCGGCCGCCGGCTTCGCGATAGCGAAGGATGCGACGGGCGATCCAGTCCGGCAGGCCCAGCCGCAGCAGCTCATCCTCGCCGGCCGTATTGGGGTCGAACGGAAACAGGGCTGCCGCCGCCGGCAGGCTGTCCTGGCCTTCCAGGTGGTCCAGAATGGCCTCCCAGCGGGCAATGTCGGCTGCTTCAGGCTGCCTGCCCTGTACCGGGGGCAGCCATCGGCCAGCTGCGCTGGTAAGCAGGATAAGGCCGATGAGTGCGATAAATCCTCTTCGTTCGTAAGGGGTGCAGGTTAACCACTTCTCCATAGCATTCACGGTTTTGGAATGGACAAAATAAAGGCGCCTTCGTGCGGCACGCTGTGCAGGTTCCAGTTCTGGCCGGCCCAGGCCGCCCGGCATCGCTCGGCAGTCCAGCGGGGCAGCGAGCCGTCCAGTGCAATCCACCCGGGCTCCATCCAGCGCTTCAAGTCCACGGCTTCCGGGCAGCTTCGCCCCGTCCAGATCAAAACGTCCACAGGCAGGGGGGCGTCCGGCGGACTTCCGCTCAGCTCTCCGAGTACGGCTATCTCCAGGCTGCCGAATTGAATGAAGCCATCTTTTAGGCGTATGCTGCCCGTAAGCAGTTCGGCATCGGGCAGTACCAACTCCCGCTGCTCGCGGATGCGCCTTTTGATCCGGTAGTTCTCCCGCGCGTAATCCAGTGCTCGCGCTTCGGGTCCCCCGCGGATCAGGCCGTACACCCGGCGCCCTTCGAAGAGGTCCAGTGCGGTTTGGCCCGGCTCCAGGCGGTACAGTACGAGTTCTCGTTGTTGGCCGGCCTGGGCCGCCCGGTACACCCCCTTCAGGGCCACCAGCAGCAGACAGGCGAGCGATAGGTACAGCCCGGCCTTTCGGCGCCGGCTCAGGGTCCACACCAGGGCCGCTATGGCCCCGTAGAGCAGCAATAAATCGGCCGTATCCAGCCATACGCCCGCAATGGTGTGCCCCGGCAAGCGCGTGAGGCCGTGGACCAGGGCATTACTCAGCCCCAACAACACGGCCAGCGATTTGGCCAGCAGCCAGCCCAGTACCGGTACTCCGCCCAGCAGGAGAAAGAGAAAACCGCCGTACAGGATGAGGGTCACCAGGAAGGTGATAAACAGGCTGGACAACCAGAAATAGACCGGAAAGTCGTGAAAATAGTACAGCGTAAGGGGGAAGGTCGTGAGGTTGGCCGCAATGCCCAGCACGGTGAGGTCCCACAGTTTTTTCAGCCAGGGCTGAACGACGAGCACCGCACCCGCCAAAGGCGGCTGGAAGAAAAGAATGCCGAACAAGGCGAGAAAGGAGTACTGGAAGCCGAGGTCATACAGGAGCGAAGCATCCGCACAGAGCATCAAAAGGGCGGCTACGCCCAGGGAGTTGAAGCTGTTGCCCTTCAGGCGGGTGAAGCGACCGATCAGCACGATGCCGTACATGAGCGAGGCCCGCTGCACGGATGCCGGCAGGCCGGTGAGGAGAGCATACAGCGCCAGCGCGAACAGGCTGGCGTACAGGGCCAGGGGTCTGCGCCATCGCGGCCTCAGCGGCAGCCGGTTCAGCAAAAAAAGGAGGCCGAATGCCAGAATACCCACGTGCAGACCGGATACGGCCAGCACATGGGCGACCCCCACCTCCGCATAGCTCTCCTTCAGTTCTTGCGGCAGCTGGCCCTTGCTTCCCAGCAGCAGAGCGGCTGCCAGCCCGTAGGAGGCCGCATCCGGCAGCGCCTGGCGCAGGCGCGTCAGGGCCCGGGTGCGAAGCTGGTGCAGGCTCCGCCGCCAATGGAAGCGATCTTTGTTTTCCAGAAGCTGCCAGTCGCCCCCGCGTAGAAAGGCCTGGTGGAAAATGCGTTGGCGCGCCAGATAAGCACCGTAATCGAAGGCCTCCGGATTGCCGCTGGTCGCCACCGGCCGAATGGCGGCGGCAAACAGCAGGCGATCGCCCGGGCGGAGTGCTTCGGCCAGGGAATCGCCCTGGGCGAAAACCTCCAACCTGCCGCAGGCGCGGGTCCAATAGCCGCCGGTTTGCAGCTGATACTGCACCGCTACCCGCAGGCGCTGCCAGGAGGAGCGGGAAGGAAAGCACTGCAGGACCTCGCCCACGTAGGCCTCGCCATCTTCAGCCGGTTGCAGCGGCGGGCGTTGCTGTAGATGTTGGAGGGTTATCCCCAACAACGCGCCCACGACGAGCAGTGCTCCGCCGAATGCGCGTCGCTGATGCCAGGCCCGGGCCCGAAGATGCAGGGCGACCAGCAGGGCAAACCCCAGGCCGCACGCGCCCAGTAGCGGCAGCAGGGGCATCTCCAGCCGGGCTGAAAGCGCGATCCCCGCCATCAGGGGCAGAACGAATTTGACAATGGGCATTTCAGGCCAGTGCATAGTCGCAGATCCAAAGTGAAAAGCCTTGTACCGGACTGGATCAACAGCAATGAACGAACCTGCAAACTGCCGGTCCGCGGACGCGTGCGCGCCCGGCCTGGATTGGGACAATGCAAAAAAACCGTATGGACGGCCGAAACGGAAAGGTTCGGCCTACGGGCTGAGCAGCAGAAAGTGATGAAAGGTGTTCTATTGAAGTAGAGGGGGGAAAGCAAAAAATTCCACAATCCAACTCGGTTTTTTTGCTAGTTGGACAGCACGGGCGGCAGTTGCTCTACATCCATGCTCTCCTGAAAGGTGTACAGCTCCACCTTCTGCCGTTTTCCCTTCAATTCAATGACGCCCATGCGCTTGGGCAGAAAGCCGTGCGGCGGCAGGTTTAGCTTTTCCAGCAGGTATTTGGACAACAGGATCTTGACCCGAAACTTGTTGCAAATGCTCTGTATCCGGGCTGTCGTATTGAGCACATCACCCGAATAGACGATATCCTTTTTGATCACGCCGATCTCGCCGGTGGTCACTTCGCCACAATGCAGGCCGGCTTTGAATTCCGGCACCAGGCCGTACAGCTCGCGATAGCGGTTGGCATTCCGCTGAATCGTCTCCATGACGCGGTAAAAACAGCGCACGCAGTTGGCATGGTGCAGTCCTTTTTCCATGGACCAGCTCACGACGATCATATCGCCCACGTACTGGTAGATCTCCCCCTCGCTGTTGATGATGGGGATAGTGATGTCGCGGTAATAGGCGTTGAGCAGGCTGTGAAATCGCAAGTGGCCCAGGCGCTCGGCGAGAACGGTGGAGCCCTTTACATCCAGAAACATGAAAATGCGTTCTTCCTGGCGGGGATGATGGTACTTTCCGAGTATGAGCTCCCGGAGCACCCCAGGTCCGTATTTTTCGTTGACGTGCAGGGCAAAAATGGTGAGTACGGCCAGCAGCAGCCAAAAAAGATAATGCCGGAGCAGCATACCCGGGCCGGGCTGATGGAGGAGCTGACCCAGCAGGGGCGCATCGGGGCGCGAAGAAGGCATCCAGCGCGCTGCCAGTATCAGTACGGCCAGGGTGATGCCTGCGTTGAGCAGGCTGACCAGACCACTGTTGAGCAATACCGTGAGGCCAAAGGGCAGCTGCCGAAAGCGTTCGCGCAGGAAAAAGACCAGCAGTCCGCCGGAGAGCAGGCCGGCCAAACCGGCTCCCACCAAGGCCAGCATCAGGGCTCGCCCAAAGCTGCCCGGCTGAACGCGAATGGAAAGCGCGCCCTCCCAGATGGCCAGGCTATTGACCACATCCAGAGCAGCCAGTAGCATCCACACCACCGTGATGGCCAGCACCTGACGTAAGCGAATTAAATAAATCCTGGAAAAAAGCGGTCTTCTCATACCCTGTGCAGGTCGCAAAATACACCGAAATTGGGGATCGATACATACGGGGGCCGTCTTCGGGCTGCTTCAAATCGGGATTCCTCTGTACTTTTACAGACCATGCAGGAGCATCTTTTCCACATAGATACGGCCGTGGTGACGCCCCATTTGGTCGTGCGGCGATTTCGGGAGCGGGAGGGCCTGGCCTTCTGGGAACTGATCCAGGATAACCAATCTTACATCGGCGACTACCTGCCCGAACTCCTGGAGCAAATCCGCGCTCCGGAGGAAGCAGAGGGTTTTGTGCGCCGAAAACTGGCCCGCTGGCTGCTGCAGCAGGAATTCGCCTTCAGCATTTGGGAGACCAATGAGGCCAAGCCGATCGGCTACCTGGTCTTCGCGGATTTTCAGCCGGAGCTGGGCAGTGCCCGCCTCAGCGGGTTTCTGGATCGTCCGTACACCGGTCGGGGCCTCATGACCGAAGTGGTCGTGCACATGCTGCCCTTCGCCTTTCGCCAGCTCGGGCTCCAACGCCTCTACGCCCTCACCTATGCCGACCATTACGCTGCCCAGCGCCTGGCGCGCAAATGCGGCTTCCACCGGGAGGGCGACCTGCGCCTGGCCCTGCGGCGCCCCACCGGCGATTATTCCGATGCGACACTCTTTGCCCTCACCGGCCAGGAATATCTGAAAACTTGATATCTTCCCTCTTACCTAACGGAGCGTTCCACACCTAACACACCCTTCCATGCCCGCAATTTCCACTGCTGAAGCAATCGTCCTGGCCATTCATTCCGCCATTCGCCTTGGGCGCAACATTCAAAAGGCCTATGCCAACAGCCTGCGCGCGCGGAGTATCGTGCTGCCGCTGCCCGATTTTGACAGCCAGGCCGATTCCCTGAATGCCCAGCGCTTTTTCGACAAAGACGGCCAGTTTGCCCTGGCGGAGATCGAAGATCTGGCCAAACTGCACCAGGCCAACCGAGAACGGGCCCTGAGCGAGGAAGAGGAGGAGCGCTACGTGGAGTACTACGTGACCCTGGAACGCATGCGGCGCCAGGACAGCGGCACGACCCGGGCTACGGAGGCGGCCCTGTCCATGGAAGACGTGCTGAGTCTGCTTCGCGTTCGGCAGTGGGCGCGGGGCGAATCGCCTCAGCATTCGCCCCTGCAACTGGTCGCCGGCACATTGGTGGAGATCGGCATCGACTATTTCGCCAACGTGCCCGGCGCCCTCAACCTGGCCTCTACACAGGGCAAGCTCGTGCAACACTTTCTCCAATCGCTGGACCGGATCGAGTTTGCAGAAACCGACGACCTCGGCAAAACCCTGGCCAATGAGGTGCTGCCCAGGCTTTTCATAGCCGGAGCGGAATCGGCCGTCCGCCTCAGCACGGAGATCAGCAGCGACGAAAAGCTGCAGCTTTTCATTGAAGCTACCGGCCAGGGCGTAGCGGACGAACTGATGAAACGCCTGCAGCAAAGCGGCAGCCTCCGCGAAAAAGAAGCTCTGCTCTACTGGGGCGAATCCCTGCTCCGGGCACTCTTCTACAATGCCGGGCACTACACCTTTTCTTCGCCCGCAAAGGTATTCGAGACGCCGCAGGACGTATCCGCACTGATCGAAGCAACGGGCCTCACCCTGCTCGACCTGCTCTTCGACGAAGAAAGCACCAAGATCGATCTCAAGGCCGTGTTTACGGTGGAAAGCCTCGACCTGCTGCTGCGCGCCACCCTGGAGGTGGTGGCTCAGCATCCGCAACTCATCAGCCGGAAGGACGGACTGCGGCAGATCATCGCCGGGGTAGCACAGGCCCTGTCCGACTCCGGCATTCAGCAGCCCGGCATACTGCCCGAACTGGCCCAGCTCGTCCTTCGGCTTACGGCCGAAAATCTCGACCGGCTTTGGAAGACGGGCGATCATCCCGAGCACCTGCTCGTCACAACGCTGGAATTCAGCCTGCGCACCCTGGCCCAGCCTCCCGCCAATGGCGGCTGGAAGCCCGCTTTTCCGCCCGGCCAGCTCCTGACCCTGCTGGAGATGCTGCTGGACGAGGTGGTGTCCAATCCCGAATGGGTACTCCACCAGATCGAAGGCCACAGCATGCTGGAAGACACCCTGAAATCGGTTTTTGCCGCCCTGGAGGTCATTCCCTCCGAGCAGCGCCTGAGCCTCGACACCGCGAAATGGGTGTTGGAGCAAAGCCTGATGGCCACAGCTGCCAGCGAAGCCCTGCTCCAGCACTTGTCTTGGGGCAGCACCGAGGAAGAACGCACCATACTCC
>JAJDFU010000169.1 GCA_020528935.1 Saprospiraceae bacterium
TTCCGCAAGTACGATACCGTGTCGCGCTACGGTCCCCGGCAGGGCGAGGGTGTTGAACATCAGGGATGAAACTGCAATCGAGTAGGCCCGCAAAGTGGAAAATTGACCGAACTTATGGCGGGGCCTCCGCCGGCCGCACCTGTCCGCACGTTTCCAGGTAGCCCGACTCCCAGGCAACACCATCTTTTTCAAAGGCAAAAAACCGGACGGGCAGGCCCCGGCTAAACCACATGACCGGCCCGCTTTGCAAGTGAAAGTGGATGTGCGGCTCAGTGGAGTGGCCGGAATTGCCGCACAGGCCGATGCACTGGCCCGACTCTACCTGCTCGCCTTTCCGCACCCGGATACTGCCTTGCCGGAAATGCGCGATAAAGCTGTATTCCCCCTTACCGTGCCGGATCACCACGTGGTTGCCCCGGAAATCGGTCGTCTTCCAATCTAAGGTATGATCGCCCACGCCCTGGTAGTCCCGCACGCCATCCTTTACCCGGACCCCTGTGCCGGCGGCCGGGTCGCGTGCCTGTGTCTTAGAGCAGTAAGAGGGGCAGGTGGTATGTCCCGCACTGGCGTGGGTTTGCCCCTGGGCGTCCAGTTGCACGAGTGTGTAGGCGGTGCGGTGGGTGAGTACCTCGCAGGAATGCGAGTTGGCGCGGCGGTGGCCGCCGTTGGCCACCAGCCACTGCCCCCGAAAAGGCAGCCGGCAGGTGCAGCGATTGCGGTAGGTATCCGGTGCCGGCAGGCCCCGCCGGCTGCACAGCCAGATGTAGAGCTGTCCGAACGACTGGATCATGGCCGGGACGAAGACCAGGGGATTGAGCATGCTCAGGAAATAGGAGCTGTAGAAGGACCAGGTGGCTCCCCCGGGCAAGTCGTCCGCTTGTTCGGCTTCGCGCAGCTGCCGGATCAATGGAAGCAGACCAAACAGAAAAAAGAGCATCAACCAGGGCAGGTAGGGGATGTCGAAAATCCAGCCGGCGAGCCCCAGCAGGCCCAGGTTTTGGAGATTGGACCAGTCGAAACGGGAAAAGATTGACGGCATACTCTATAGGGATTGCGCAGCTTATTCTAATTCCGCGGTCTCTGTGAGTTCGGCTTCCGCTTTTTCGGCTACCTCGACCTGTCGCTTCGGCCAAAGGTGGAAGCCCCCGCTGAAAGACGATCCGATATGCCAGGTGCCCCAGATGCCGTTCTCGTCGGCATGGCCTTCGTAACGGACCGCATGGCTGCCGATGTATTGTTTGGTCAGGTGGCAGGTGCCCGCTTCGGTATCGTAGGTTCCCTTCCAGCCAAAGGCACCGACGTCGTCCGAGCCGTAGCCGGTCACCACCTGCTCGCAAAAGTGGAGGCGGCATTCCATGCGGTGTTTGCCCGAGTTGGGGCTGTACTGGTAGAATCCCTCCCATTCGCCACTGGGAAAAAAGGGGTGTGCTTCTGCGCCGTCCTGCTTCAGGTCCATATCGTTGCTTTTGTATCTGTTGTTTTTGTAGAATATACAGGTTCAATTCCGGGGATGCAAGGCGGCTGTTGGCCGGGCCTCAACCCCCGTGAAGGGTGATCTGCAACTGTTCGCCCTCCTGCCGGATGGCCAGGGTAGCCGTCGGATCGGCTATGTAGAGCGTCTGTTCGTCGGCATCGTACTTCGTTTCTACCCAATCGGGCGGAAAGAGCCCGGCGCGCAGGATCACCATAGCCCGAGCTATGCCGATGATGCCGTCCGGCAAAGTCAGGTATTCGGAAAGTCCTCCCTCGTACATGGCGTACTCGTATTGAGTACCGTTGCTGTAGGTTACCTGCCGGCCGTCCATGGCCCCTTGCCGCCAGACGGATTTATCGGTAGCAACGGTTTTGACCTCCGCCATGGGCGCCAGCTGGCGGTGAAACCACTCCAGGTAACTGATGTCGTGGAGGCGGGCCGGGTCCGGGGTTGGAAAGGGAAAGGCTTAGCCCTCAAGAACGAACCCGGTATTACCTCCCGTCTCCCTGACCTTAAGCCAGCGACCGGTCAGCGCAACCGGTCCGTAGGTCTCGGCCTTGTATGGTTTGCCTTGCGGGTCCCGGGAAAGCTGTTCGAGGGCTGTGCCGTAGGGCAGGATAGCGAGCAGTTTCGCATCCGGCGCCGGTGCGGCGCGCAGGCTCAGTCCCGTGCGGGCGTGGACGTAGAGCTGGTGTGGGTCCTGCTCCGGGGCCAAACAGACAATCGGAAGGGCTGTCCACAGTAAAAAAAGAAGAGTTGGCATTGGGTTCAGGAGTTGATTTAATGAGGTAAAGATCGGAAGAAGTGGGCTTGGAATCCAGGGAATTGCCCTTTATCCAGCACCGGCTA
>JAJDFU010000203.1:0-2582 GCA_020528935.1 Saprospiraceae bacterium
GAAACGGGGTCTGGTGTGATGGTGGCGTGGTATGATTTGTGGGTCCCAGTGTTGGTTGTTCCCCGTGCAACGGTTTGCCTGCGAAGTCTAAAAAGGGGACAAGCCAGGGTAGGGCTGCAAAAAACTGATCGCCCGCCGCGTCATATCGAGCATGGGCGGGCGGAAAACGAAAGCCGGGGGCTGCGGGCTGGGCTAGAGCAAAAACCCATCCGGCTGGCGGTCCTCCCGCTGCAGGACCTGGGGGCTGCGCCCGGGCCGTCTTTTACTTATGGCCTGCTGGAAGATCTCATCGCCCAGTTGAGCGCCTTCGATCGCCTGGAAGTGGCCCCTTCCCTTTCGGTGCTGCAGTTCGCCGGGCAGCCATTGGCGCCTGCTGAAATCGCAAAGCGATTATCCGTTGATCATTTGCTGTACGGCACCTTGCAGCTACAGGGCGAACGAGTGAAAATCGGGATGCAACTCGTACAGCTGAAGCCCGACCGCGTCCTTTGGTCGGAAGTGTACGAAGGGCATTGGGATGAGCTATTTGCTATTCAGCGAAAGGTCGTGCAGAGAACCATGGAAGGGCTACGCGAAAAATTGGCCTTGCTCCTGCGGCCGGCTCCGGAGCACATCCCCGATCCGGAGGCATATCAATGGTATTTGCAAGGTTGGTCTACCTACTTTCAGGGTAATCCGGAAGCTACCTGGAAGGCCCGGCGCTGCTTTGAGCGAGCCATAGCTCTGGCACCGGAATTTCACCGGGCGCATTTTGCCCTGGCCGGCATGTTGTCTTCACTGGCGAGCTGGTGGGGCGATCTGCGGATCAAAGATGTAGCAAATGCGTACTATGCGGCCATCGAGAAAGCCGCAGAAGATTCCTCCCTTCGCTTCGATATCAGTGCGAGTATGGCCTGGATGAAGATGTGGGAGTGGAACCTGCCCGAGGCCGAGCGCCTATTCCGGCACGCGATCATACAGCCTACGGAGACCTCCTTTTGCCATTCCGGGTTTGTGCATTGCCTGTTTACCCAGGGCAAACTGGAGGAAGCCTATCAGGCCGCCCAATTGGGTATGGACAAGAACCCCAACCACGTGCTCAATCGCTCCATGCTTTCCGATGTTTCCCTTTTGCTGGGCAAATACGAGGAGTGCGAGCGCATTTGCCGTTCGATTTTACTCCAAATGCCCGGCAAGCACAGTACCATCACCATGCTCATCTGGGTGCTCATTGTACAGGGGCGGCCCGGGGAGGCCATACGTGCCGGCGAGGAGCATCTGGCCCGCACCGGGCAGCGGCTCTACTTCGTGGTAGGCCGGCTGGCGCTGGCCTATCTGACCGCTGGCGATCGGGTCAATGCCGAACGGCTGTATGCCGAAATGGAAGAGCGTTCGACCCGGGGCGAAAAGGGCTTCCCCTACTTCATGGCCTTGTACCAGCAGGTAGCCGGCCGTCCGGAACGGGCGCTGGATTTGCTGGAAGAATACTTGCCCGACCGGCTGACCGACTACCTGTGGCTGAAGGTACAACCCGAGTTCAAGCCCCTGCGCGGCCATCCGCGCTTCGAGGCCATCCTCGTGGAGGTCTTCGGCCCTAGCGCATCTCCCCGGCCGGACGGTAGGCGGGCGGCTGAATAAGTACGTGCTCCTCCACGGCCACCATCATAGGCGGCCCGGCCAGCATGACGCCCTGCTTGGGTTTTAGCTCCTTCATGATCGCCTCCGTACTCAGCCCCTCCATGGCCGATTCCTTGCCGGCCCACCAAGTGCCGACCACCGCCGAATACAGGGCGTCCTCGACCTCCTGTTCGGGTTGCTGGAGGAAATTCAGCGTGTAACCGAGCATGCCCGGTATGCGCTTGGCGATAGGCGAATAGTGCATCAGCTGCACCAGTTGGTAGTCCTTGTATTCCAGTTCCGGATTGCGCTTCGCCATCCAAAGGATCTTGTAGCCAGGCTGCTTGCTTCCCGCGTGAAAAGGCGCGTCAATAACAGCCACCTCGTGCACGGTCATGGAAGGCGGGAACCCCGCCAGGCCGTTTTCTACATCGGCTACGGCTTGCTTGCCGATCTCGGTCTCATAGGCGGCGGCCATGTCTGCAGCATCGTCAAACCAGATCTCTACGACCAAATCGTAGGGGAACTCCTCGGGGGCATCCGTCACGAAGTTTTGCACGTAGCCGCGGATCTTGGGAAACTGTTTTACCATGGGCACGTGGGTATTCAACACCCAGTCGCGAAAATCGGCATCCGACAGGCCTTCCTTTTTGTTGCAGAAGAAAATGGCTTTGTGGTAATTGGACGCTTGCTCATGGCTCTGAGCCGTGAGCGATCCGGGACGGCTTAGACCGGCCAGGAAAAACAGGAGCAGAGCGAAAAGGGTCGTCTTTTTCATTCCAATGGGTTTTTGCCTCAATATCTTCGCCTACCGTGAACAGAACGTGAGCAAGCGGCGGATTTTTCCCTTGTCCGGCCAGCCTATTGCACCAACTACGGGATGTGCGTACTTTTGTAATCCGAGTGAACGTTCTTCGGGTCTTCGACTAAGACCGAAAGCGTGCTGACCGAGCCTTAGGGCGAGCGCCCTGCCATGACCGCAAGCG
>JAJDFU010000203.1:2592-6871 GCA_020528935.1 Saprospiraceae bacterium
GTCAGTATGGTTAGGGATAAAAAAAGCAGCACAAAAAGAAGTGCTGAGTTGAATAGGTCCCATAGCTCAGTCGCCAGGACAAGCAAGGAGCGAGAGCGACTATGCTTTCCGGCGTGCTGACCGAGCCTTAGGGCGAGCGCCCTGCCATGACCGCAAGCGTCATGGTCAGTATGGTTAGGGATAAAAAAAGCAGCACAAAAAGAAGTGCTGAGTTGAATAGGTCCCATAGCTCAGTCGCCAGGACAAGCAAGGAGCGAGAGCGACTATGCTTTCCGGCGTGCTGACCGAGCCTTAGGGCGAGCGTCAGTATGGTTAGGGATAAAAAAAGCAGCACAAAAAGAAGTGCTGAGTTGAATAGGTCCCATAGCTCAGTCGCCAGGACAAGCAAGGAGCGAGAGCGACTATGCTTTCCGGCGTGCTGACCGAGCCTTAGGGCGAGCGTCAGTATGGTTAGGGATAAAAAAAGCAGCACAAAAAGAAGTGCTGAGTTGAATAGGTCCCATAGCTCAGTTGGTTAGAGCAATTGACTCATAATCAAGAGGTCGTAGGTTCAAGTCCTACTGGGACCACTTCTGGGAGCGGGTGTCTCGCACAATGAGACATCCGTTTTTTTTTCAAAAGGATTCGATCCGCTTTGCTCCTACCGGTACATCTTTCATTCGCCATCCACCTTGGCGAGAAACTCCTCCTCACTCCAGATCGCCACCGTGCCCAGTTCCTGAGCTTTGCGCAGTTTGGAGCCGGCTTTTTCGCCCACCACCAGGATGTCCAGGTTGGAGCTGACGGCGCTGAGGGGTTTGGCGCCGGCAGCGCTGGCGCGCGCTTTGGCTTCATCGCGGGTCATTTGCTGCAGGCTGCCGGTGAAGAGGATGGTCTTGCCGGACAGCGGGCCGTCGGCGATCTCCTGTGGCTTGTCTTCGTCTGTGGGGGTCATATTCACGCCCAGCGCTTCCATCTGGCGGAGCAGCTCGCGGTTCTTTTCCCGGGCGAACCATTCCCGCACATTGCGCGCTACGATGGGTCCGATGTCCTTGATCTGCGTGAAGCGTTCCTCTTCCCACCCGGCCAGGTCCATCACGTGGTCGATCTCGGCGGCCAGCAGGCGGGCTACCTTTTTGCCCAGATGATGGATGCTGAGGCTGTGCAGCAGGCGATGTACGGGATTGGATTTAGCAGTTTCGACAGAAGCCCTCAGGTTGGCGGCCGACTTTTCGCCAAAGCCTTCCAGCTCGGCGATCTTATCGTAGTCGAGCCGGTACACATCGGCGATGGATCGGATCCAGCCCAGCTCCCAGAAGCGCTCCACGATCTGTTTGCCCAGGCCTTCGATGTCCATGGCGTCCTTGCTCACGTGGAAGATGATGCGCTGCAGATCCTGCCGGCCGCACAGGCAGTCGGGGCAGCGCCAGGCCGCTTCGCCCTCTTCGCGCACCAATTCCACAGGGGTATCGGTATCGTTGACGGGGCAGTACCTGGGGAATTCGATGGGCTCCTCGCTGCCGTCCCGCATGGCTTCCATGGCTTTCACGATGTAGGGGATCACATCGCCGGCCCGCTCCACCAGCACCATATCGCCCAGGCGCAGATCTTTGCTTTCGATAAAGTCTTCGTTGTGCAGGGAGACGGAGGAGACCGTAACGCCGGCCAGCTGCACGGGCTCCAGCTTGGCCACCGGCGTAATGGAGCCCACCTTGCCCACCTGGTATTCCACCTTGAGCAAGCGGGTGGTGGCCTGTTTGGCCTTGAACTTGAAGGCCATAGCCCAGCGCGGGTGGTGGCTGGTACTGCCCAGGCGCTCCTGCAACCTGCGGTCGTCCACCTTTACGACCATGCCGTCGATCTCGTATTCGTAGGCATCGCGCTTGTCTTCCCATTCGTGGCAGAAGGCGATGGCCTCGTCAATGTTGTTGCAGGTCTTAAATCCTTCCACCGGCACCTTGAAGCCCAGGCTGCGCAGCAGCTCCAGGCTGTCGTGGTGGGTGTCAAAACGGTCGATAATATCATTCCCTTCCCCGTCGGCGGCATAGCCCAGGGTGTAGATGAAAGCCTCCAGGCCGCGCCGGGCAACCTCCTTGGGATCCTTCATGCGCAGGCCGCCGGTAGCGGTGTTGCGGGCATTGGCAAAGAGGGAAAGGCCTTCTTCCTGCCGCTTTTTGTTGATGG
Source organism: Saprospiraceae bacterium (assembly GCA_020528935.1). Lineage (GTDB taxonomy): Bacteria > Bacteroidota > Bacteroidia > Chitinophagales > Saprospiraceae > JAJDFU01. The sequence goes on from JAJDFU010000203.1 coordinate 4,756, forward strand.
CCTCGAAGCGGCTCTTGGCGATGAGCACCTCGCCGCGCAACTCGGCCAGTTGAATGCCGTGTTTGCTGAAGGCCGCTTTGAGGGGTACCGAGCGGATCACGCGGGCGTTGGCGGTCATTTCCTCGCCCTGGCGGCCATTGCCGCGGGTGGCGCCCCGCTTCAGTGCATCGCCTTCGTACACCAGGGCAATGCTGCCGCCGTCGTATTTGGGCTCTACCGTGTAGGCGATGTCGCGATCGGGCTCCCATTTGAGCAGGCGCTTGAGTTGTTGGTCCCACTCGCGCAAGTCCTCGGCATTGTAGGAATTGGCCAGCGACAGCATGGGCGCCAGGTGATCCACGGAGGGGAAGTCGGCCGTGAGGTCGGAAGACACCCGCTGGGTAGGCGAATCGGGCGTGATCCACTCGGGGTGGGCTTCCTCGATGGCTTCGAGCTGCTTGTAGAGCTGATCGTATTCGTAATCGCTGATGATGGGGTCGTCCAGTACGTAGTAGCGCCACTCGTGAAAGAGGATGATGCGCCGCAAGTCCTCCAGCCGCTTCTCCTCCGTTTCGCGCTGTACGGCCGCATCTTCCTGCAGGAAGAGCTTGGACAGGTCGGTGAGCTCGCGTTGTTCGGCTTTGCTGTACATGAGCGGGAGGAGCGTTTGGGAAAGCCAATATCCGCATTTTTCGGCATAGAAAAACCGGCATGAAGCAGCTTTTCATGCCGGTTTTTTGCGACCAATCGATCTGTGATCACTTTTTCACAAACAGCCGCGTTTCCACGCCGCGGCCATCGCTCAGGCGCACCAGATAGGTGCCGGCGGGCAGGCCGGAAGCATCGTATTGCAGATTGTTGCCCCCGGCTTGTACGGGCCATACCTGGTTGTGGAGGTTTTTGCCGTCCAGGCTGGCGATCTGCACGTCCAGATCATGGGCCTTGCTGCTTTCCAGAAGCAGGTTGAGCTGACTTTCTACCGGATTGGGGAATGCGGTCAGTGCCTCCAGGGAGGCGATGGTAGGGACGCTGGAGGTTTCGCCTTCGGTGAGCACGACCGGCGAGGTCAGGCTTACCGGGCTATCGCCGCCGGTGCCGGCGCCATTTACGGCATTGCCGGATACATACAGGCGAACGTCACCGGTGCCCTCTGCCGGAGCTACCCAATCTACCTCAAAGGTGTTGTTTGTACTGCGCTTGTTGTGTTCGGCGTACTGGCGGTCGTCGAAAGGCGTGATGTTCACGTCGGTGCCGGGGTTCTCGAACATCCCGGCATTGGCGTCGTCACCACCGCTCAGGGCCACGGCCTGAAAGCCGTATCCGGCCGGGTCGTTGACGGCGTCAATGGTGATGCGCAGGCGATAGGTCTCTCCCGGCACGTATTCTGCGACCGGATCGTCGCCGTCGAGCATTTCCACCGTAAGCGTGGGGTTGTAATTGCCGCCCCCGTGGCACAGGGAGCAATCTCCGTTGGAAAGGGGCGAGCCGGTCACATCGCCCACGCTGCTGGTGGGTCCGCTGGAAAAGGAGATGAGCAGGGCCATACTTCCGGCCAGGGCCCCCATAAAGAGTAATTGTTTTTTCATGCGTACAGGTTTTTTAAATGGTGCAACTGGTTTTTTTCAATCCGTACAGGGTTGCTTGTCAAAAGGCTGCCTGAAACAATGAACATTAGACAAATCCCTGTTCGGGATGTTTACCCAGCACCCCCTGAAAAAAGTCGCGAATTTGCTCAAAATCCTCCTCCAGGTTGCCATTCGGATAAAAAGGCTCGCTGAAGCGAACGATCTTGTGCCCCCAGTCGAAGCTGCACATGACCAGCGGGATGTGCGCACCCCGGGCGATATGGTAAAAGCCGGTCTTCCAGCGATTCACCTTTTTGCGGGTACCCTCCGGGGTGATGGTAATTACAAACTCCTCTTTGTCGTTGAAAATGTCCACCACGGCATCCACGAAGTTCTGGCTCTTGCTGCGATCTACCGGGTAGCCGCCCAGGGCCCGGAACAACCAGCCGAAAGGCGGGCGGAAAAGGGAAGACTTGGCAATAAACCGGAAGTCGCGCCCCATCTGGCAACGGACCAGCAGGCCCACCGGAAAGTCCCAGTTGGAGGTGTGTGGAGCCACCACAATGATGAAC
>JAJDFU010000471.1:0-1289 GCA_020528935.1 Saprospiraceae bacterium
CCAGGGGGGGAAGCGGGGGCCACCGGTTTGTTGGGAAAGTGGGATGAATCGCAGGATGCCGGGGAGGCCCTCATCGAGCCTTTGATCGTAGGTGAAACGGTGAAGATTATCGACGGTCCGTTCAACGAAGTTGTGGGCGACATTCAGGAGGTGAACGAGGAAAAGAAGAAACTCAAGGTCATCGTAAAGATTTTCGGTCGGGGTACCGAGGTGGAACTCAACTTCATGCAAGTGGAGAAAACCGCCTGACCACAGTTAATTCGCGCTCGGCGCTTGTACAGCCGTCTTTGACCGGAATACGCCGGTTGCTTCCCCTGGGCGGTCGCGTGCAGCAGGTGCGCAGCAAAAAGAACACGAAACATGGCTAAAGAAGTAGAGACGTTTGTGCGGCTTCAGGTCCGGGGCGGCCAGGCCAACCCGGCGCCGCCGGTGGGTCCCGCCCTGGGTGCCAAGGGGGTCAATATCATGGAGTTTTGCAAGCGCTTCAACGCGGCTACGCAAGACCAGCAGGGGAAACTGCTCCCGGTAGTGCTTACAGTGTACAAGGACAAGTCCTTTGACTTCATCATTAAAACGCCACCGGCAGCCATTCAGCTGATGGAAGCGGCCAAACTCAAAAAGGGATCGCCCGAGCCCAACCGCACCAAGGTGGGATCGGTGACCTGGGACCAGGTGCGCACCATTGCAGAGAACAAAATGCCCGACCTCAACGCGTTCACTATGGAGAGTGCGATGAAAATGGTGGCGGGCACCGCCCGAAGCATGGGCCTGAATGTAACCGGCCAGCCCCCCTGGGAGCAACAGGCAGAACGTGAAGCGGAAAGTTAATTCAATGAACCAGAGGGAGTCGCTTCCATCCGGGAGCGACGATTGCACCTCAAAATAGGTTGACATGGCTAAACGAACCAAGAAGCGCGTGGCCGCCAATGAAAAGGTGGATCCCGAAAAACAGTACGGCCTCGACGAGGCCATGGCGCTCATCAAAGAGGTAAACATTGCCAAATTTGACGCCTCCGTGGATGTACACGTGCGCCTCGGCGTAGATCCGCGCCAGGCCGATCAGTCCATTCGCGGTACGGTCACCCTGCCGCACGGCACGGGGAAAACGAAGCGGGTGCTCGTCTTTTGCACCCCCGACAAGGTGCAGGAAGCCCTGGATGCCGGGGCCGATTATGCCGGCCTGGAGGAATACATCACCAAAGTGCAGGGCGGCTGGACGGACGTGGACGTGGTGATCGCCATGCCGCAGGTCATGGCCCAGGTCGGTAAGGTCGGGCGCATCCTGGGAC
>JAJDFU010000471.1:1299-6861 GCA_020528935.1 Saprospiraceae bacterium
CCCTGGGCCCCCGCGGCCTGATTCCCAACCCAAAGACCGGAACCGTTACCCAGAATATTTCCGATGCCGTTGCCGATGGCAAAAAGGTGAAAATTGCCTTCCGCGTGGACAAGTACGGCATCATTCACGCTTCCATCGGACGGGTTTCCTTCGAGGCCGACAAGCTCACGGACAATGCCAACGAATTGTTGCAGACCCTGGTTCGCATGAAACCCTCTTCGGCCAAAGGCACCTATATGCGCTCGGTCACGGTAGCCAGTACCATGAGTCCGGGCGTAAAAGTAGATCCCAAAACCATTCGGTAAACTTCACAACCAGCTAAGGTCATGACGAAAGCAGAAAAAACAGCTACCATTGAAGCGCTTAAGGAGAAGTTTGCCCATGTGGACTACTTCTACCTGGCAGACTCTTCTACGCTCACAGTAGCTGAGGTCAATAAATTCCGCCGCCTGTGCTTCGAGCAGGGCGTGGAAATGAAAGTGGTGAAAAACACCCTCATCAAAAAGGCACTGGACGGCTCCCCCGAGGACAAGGGCTACGATCAGCTCTACGATGTACTCAAGGGCCATACCGCCATCCTCTTCACCGACACGGCCAACGTGCCCGCGCGGATCATCAAGGAGTTTCGCAAGGACTACGAGCGGCCGGTGCTCAAGGCTGCCTACATCGAATCAGCAGTTTACGTAGGGGACGATCAGATCGAGCCCCTCTCCAAACTGAAGAGCAAAGAGGAGCTGATCGGCGATGTGATCCTGCTCCTGCAATCTCCGGCCAAGAACCTGATCGGTGCATTGCAGTCCGGCGAGCAGAAACTGGCCGGCCTGATCAAGGCCCTGGAGGAGCGCGGCGGCGAGGAGTAATGCCCTTGCCAACGGGGGGGAATACCCCCCGGCCGGATCATTTAATTCAGGCTTCCAAGCTTAACAAGCGCACGATAGATCATTTTATCGTCACAAAAATTAAACGGATTTCTAATGGCAGATTTGAAAGCATTTGCAGAACAGCTCGTCAACCTCACGGTCAAGGAGGTCAATGAGCTGGCCGATATACTCAAGGACGAGTACGGTATCGAGCCGGCCGCTGCAGCCGTAGCGGTAGCAGGTCCTGCCGGAGCCGGCGGAGGAGAAGCCGGTGCCGCAGCAGAGGAGAAGACCGAGTTCGACGTCGTGCTCAACTCCGCGGGAGGGGCTAAACTGAAGGTAGTCAAGGAGGTGAAAAACCTCCTGGGCCTGGGCCTGAAGGACGCCAAGGAACTGGTGGACGGAGCGCCCAACACCATCAAGGAAGGCGTGCCCAAAGAAGAAGCGGAGAAGATCAAGGAGGCACTTACCGAAGTGGGTGCCGACGTGGAACTGAAGTAACGGGCGAAAGGTATCGAGCGGGGCTGGGCCAGGCATGCCGGCCGGCCCGCTTTTGACCGGACGACAGGCTTAGCGAGATGGTCCTCCATCTGGCTAGGCCTATTGTCGTATTTTGTGCAGCTGTATTGAACTTTTTTCCTCTGATAGGGGTATTTAATAGTTGCCGGTTTGCTTAAAGGACGCTTTAAAACCGCCGGCATACAAACCATTCGCTAATGACGTCAACAGCAGATGTGCTCACCGCCGAAGAAAAACGGGTGAACTTCGGCAAGATCAAACTCGCACCCGAATATCCCGACTTACTTGAAATTCAACTCAAATCTTTCCAGGAATTCTTCCAGCTGGAAACGACGCCGGAAAACCGGATCAACGAGGGCCTGTACAAGGTGTTCCAGGAGAACTTCCCCATCACCGATGCGCGGAATATCTTCGTGCTGGAGTTTCTGGACTACTTCATCGACCCCCCGCGCTACACCATCGAAGAATGCATGCAGCGGGGCCTTACCTACAGCGTTCCGCTCAAGGCCAAGCTGCGCCTGTCCTGCAATGACGAAGAACACGTGGACTTCCAGACCATCGTGCAGGACGTCTTTCTGGGCAACATTCCCTACATGACGCCGAAGGGCACCTTCGTCATCAACGGGGCGGAGCGGGTCATCGTGTCTCAGCTGCACCGCTCGCCCGGCGTATTCTTCGGGCAGAGCTTTCACCCCAACGGGACGAAGATCTACTCGGCCCGGGTCATTCCCTTCAAGGGGGCCTGGATGGAGTTTGCCACCGACATCAATACGGTGATGTACGCCTACATCGACCGCAAGAAGAAGTTTCCGGTAACGACGCTGCTGCGCGCCATCGGTTTCGATACGGACAAGGCCATACTCGATATCTTTGGCCTGGCCGATGAGGTGCCGGCCAACCGCAAGTCGCTCGAAAAGGCCATCGGCCGAAAACTGGCCGCCCGCGTGTTGCGCTCCTGGACGGAGGATTTCGTGGATGAGGACACCGGGGAGGTGGTCACCATCGAGCGCAACGAGATCATCCTGGAGCGCGATGTGGTGCTGGACGAAGAGAACATCGAGCTGATCCTGGAAGCCGAAGCCGAAATGGTCATCCTGCAGAAGGAGGATATCGACCAGGATTACTCCATTATATACAATACCCTACAGAAGGACCCCTCCAGCTCCGAAATGGAGGCCGTACAATACATCTACCGGCAGCTGCGCGGCACCGATCCCCCCGATGAGGAGACGGCCCGCGGGATCATCGACAAGCTCTTCTTCTCCGACAAGCGCTACAACCTCGGCGAAGTGGGACGCTACAAGATCAACCGCAAGCTGGAACTGGACATCGATCCGCAGACCCTGGTTCTCACCAAGGAGGACATCATCGATATCGTGAAGTACCTGGTGAGCCTGATCAATCAAAAGGCCGAGATCGACGATATCGATCACCTGAGCAACCGGCGCGTGCGCACGGTGGGCGAACAGCTCTACGCGCAGTTTGGCGTGGGCCTGGCCCGCATGGCGCGCACCATACGCGAGCGGATGAACGTGCGCGACAACGAGGTGTTTACCCCCATCGACCTCATCAATGCGCGCACCCTGTCCTCGGTGACCAATTCCTTTTTCGGCACCCGCCAGCTGTCCCAGTTTCTGGCCCAGACCAATCCCCTGCGCGAGCTCCCGCACCAGCGCCGCCTCTCCGCGCTGGGGCCCGGCGGCCTTTCCCCCGGCCGGGCCGGCTTTGGGGTGCGCGACGGTGCGCCCCCCACCCCCGGGCGCCTGTGTACGATCGAAACGCCGGAGGGGCCCAACATCGGGCTCATCTCCACCCTCTGCGTGCACGCGAAGGTCAACAAGATGGGCTTTCTGGAGACGCCCTATCGCTACGTGAAAAAGGGTGCGGTGGATATGAAATCCGAGGTGCAGTACCTCAGCGCCGAGGGCGAGGACTACAAGCGGATCGCCCAGGCCAATGCCGTACTGGACGACAAGGGCAAGTTTCTCTCGGATCGCATTAAGTCGCGCGAGCACGGCGAATTTCCCGTACTCACCCCGGAGGAGATCGAATACATGGACGTGGCGCCCAACCAGATCGTGGGCGTTTCGGCTTCCATGATCCCCTTCCTCGAGAACGACGACGCCAACCGGGCCCTGATGGGATCCAACATGCAGCGCCAGGCCGTACCGCTGGTTCGCCCCAGCTCGCCCATTGTGGGCACCGGGCTGGAAGGCAAGGTGGCGCGCGACAGCCGGATGCTCATCAATGCCGAAGGCAACGGCGTGGTCGAGTATGTGGACGCCAACGAGATCGTCATTCGCTACGATCGCACGGATGAGGAAAAGCTCGTCTCCTTCGAGGACAACAAGAAAACCTACAAGCTCACTAAGTTCCTGCGCACCAATCAGGGCACCTGCATCAACCTGCGGCCCATCGTGCGCCGCGGCGACCGGGTGACCCGGGGGCAGATCCTCTGCGACGGCTATGCCACGGAGAACGGGGAGCTCGCCCTGGGGCAAAACCTCAAGGTGGCCTTCATGCCCTGGAAGGGATACAATTTCGAGGATGCCATCGTGCTCTCCGAGCGGGTGGTGCGCGAGGATGTCTTCACCTCCCTGCACATCGAGCACTTCGAAATGGACGTGCGCGATACCAAACTGGGCGAAGAAGAGCTCACCAATGATATCCCGAACGTGAGCGAAGATGCGACCAAGGACCTGGACGAGAACGGTATCATCCGCGTGGGGGCCTGGGTTCGCGAAAGCGATATCCTCATCGGCAAGATCACGCCGAAGGGCGAATCCGATCCCACGCCCGAGGAAAAACTCCTGCGGGCACTCTTCGGCGACAAGGCCGGCGATGTGAACGACGCCCCCATGACCGCACCACCCTCCACACAGGGGTACGTCATCGACAAGCACCCTTTTGCCCAGACCCAGAAGGACACGGACCAAAAGGCTCAGGAGAAAGAGCAGCTCTCCAAACTGGACGACCAGCACAAGGTGGCCATCAACGAGCTGAAAACCGTGCTGATCGACAAGCTGCTCGTCCTGCTCAAAGGCAAAGTGTCGCAGGGCGTGCGCAGCATCTACAACGAAGAGCTGATCGCCAAAGGGGTGAAGTTCGGACAGGAAGTCCTGCGGGGTATCGACTACTCCTCGGTGGACTACAGCAACTGGACGAACGACGACAACACCAACGAGCTCATTGCTCGCTTGCTGCACAACTACAGCATCAAGTTCAACGAGGAGGTGGGCCGCTACAAGCGCGAGAAGTTCAACATCAGCATCGGCGACGAACTGCCGGCCGGTGTGCTCAAGCTCGCCAAAGTGTACATGGCCAAGAAGCGCAAGCTCAAGGTGGGCGACAAACTGGCCGGCCGTCACGGCAACAAAGGCATCGTTTCCCGCATCGTGCGCATCGAAGACATGCCCTTCCTCGAGGACGGTACGCCGGTAGATATTGTGCTCAATCCACTGGGGGTGCCCTCGCGGATGAACCTGGGGCAGATCTTCGAAACGGTACTCGGATGGGCCGGCGAAAAGCTGGGCGTGAAATTTGCCACCCCCATTTTTGACGGGGCCAGCCAGGAAGAGATCGAAGCCTACATCCAAAAGGCCAATTTGCCTTCCCTGGGCCAGACCTACCTGTACGATGGGGAAACGGGCGACCGCTTCCACCAGCAGGCTACGGTGGGCGTGATCTACATGCTCAAACTCAGCCACATGGTGGACGACAAGATGCACGCCCGCTCCATCGGCCCGTACTCCCTGATCACGCAGCAGCCGCTGGGCGGTAAAGCCCAATTCGGCGGCCAGCGCTTCGGCGAGATGGAAGTGTGGGCCCTGGAAGCCTTCGGTGCGGCCAATATCCTGCAGGAACTGCTCACCATCAAGTCGGACGATATCAACGGCCGGGCCAAGGCCTACGAGGCCATCGTGAAGGGAGACAACCTCCCCGAGCCCAACATACCGGAATCGTTCAACGTGCTGGTGCACGAACTGCGCGGGTTGGCGCTGGATGTAAAATTTGATTAGGATCCTCAGATGTTAGATGCTTAGCCCTTAGATAGTTAGACTCTTTCGAACCAGTCTGCTGTCTAGGCTCCAAGACTCTGACATCTCACACATAAGACATATGCCATTTAAAAAGAAGAATCTGGTCCAACAGCAGGATTTCGAACGCACACCACACAGCCATC
>JAJDFU010000310.1 GCA_020528935.1 Saprospiraceae bacterium
TATTTGCCCTTTGTGTAAGGGGCGCAGGGGGTCGGGAATGGTGGAAGGACCGAAAGCGGGAAAGCGGGCCAAAAACGGATAGAAGCGCCCCAGCCGCTCCCACTCGGTGCGAGACAGCAGTTTCATGGTTGCGAGGGCGGATTCCAGCGGGAAGTTGGCCAGGTAGTGCGTAGCCTGGAGATCCACGGCCAGGCGCAGCAGTTCGCCTTGGCGGAGGCCGGTATTGTCCATCAGCTCCCGCTCGTAGATGTTGGGATCGGGCTTCTGCACCAGCTTTAGCAGGTCGGCCACGGTTTCCGGCTGCGGGTTGCCCAGGATGTAGTCAAACTGGCCCATGCTCATCAGGGCTTTGGCGTAGTTGCCGTTCTCGAGATAGAGGGCGTTCATCTTCCCTTGCAGGAGGCGTTTGTACTGGGGTTCGTGCTCTTCGTAGGCATCCTCGAAATGCGAGATCTCGTAGGCGCGTTCTTCCACCGTAGAGGAGGGTGTTTCCCAGCTCATGATCTCGTTGACGAGGCGCCAGTTGCGCAATTGTTCCTCCAGGGACCGGTCGCGCAGGTCCTTTTCGGCAAGTTTGAAGGTGCGTTCGGCGGCGTAATAGTCGCCGCGAAGGACCTCCAGGTAGCCCTGGCTCAGCCGCCACAGCAGGGGGTTGGCCACGCGCTGGTTGTCGGCTGCCAGGCGAGCGAACTGCTGCAGGGCGACGGCCCGATTGCCGAGGGCATCCATTTCGGAGCGGCGGTAGGGCGAGCGGGGCAACTCCCGCCGCAGCAAGGGTTCCAGGGCCTTGATTTCGCGCACCAGCAGGATCTCCAGGAAGGGGTTCCCGGGATCCAGCTCGTAGATGGCCAGCATCTCTTCGGCCACTTTGGCCTGGCGGCTGAAGGCTCGCATGGCGTGGAGGGTGGCCCGTTCCGCGTAGGTGCGGCAGCGCAGCATGAGCTGGGTCCACTCCTCCCGGGTGTTCACCTTGAACGACCGCAGGGCCGATTCCCGCTTGCCGGGGCATTCGGCAAAAACCCGGGAATAAAGATAGGCGGCTTCTACGCGCTGCCCCAGTGCATAGAGCGCCCCGGCGCGATGGCCCAGGATCCAGTACTCGATGAGGCTGGGGTCGTGGTCGATGCGGGGCATGAGCTCGTCGTACAGCTCCAGGGCCAGTTCGTATTCGCCGGCATAGTGAGCCAGGCGAATGAGCTGGTAGGCATAGCGCAGCCTGAAGTAGTGCGATTCCGTTTGGTAGAAAGCCGTCTGCCCCCGGCTGACGAGGCCCATCATGGCAGAGACGTTGCGCTGGGGCTTCTCCCATTGGTCTTCCGGTACCGTCACATGAGGCTCACAGGATTTGGCGAAGAGGAGGTAGTCCACCGCCTCCGTGCATCCGTGGCGTTTGAGATAGCGGGCAAAAGAGTTCTGGCGCAACTCGGGGGGCAGGGGAATATCGCGGGTGCCCACGGCAGTGCGCAGGCGCTTCAGCAGGCCGGGATTCGCCTCGTACACGATGTTGCGGATATCCGCCAGCCTGGGGCGGTTGCAAAAGCGCTCCTGCCATTCTTCCAGGTTGGTCTTGGAGCGAAAGGCCGGCTCACCGCCCAGCTTGCGGTACAGCTCTTCGTAGTCCAGGAAAAAGTAGCTGCGCTCGGGGGCAGCCTGGAGGAGCTGCGCAAAGGTGAACGGCCCGGTGTGGAAAGGGTCCGTCCAGGTGCATACGGGCTGCACAGCATGGGGCCAGCAGCCGAGCACGCTAAGGAGAACGGCGGATAAAACCCTCGTCTTCCAGTTGCTCCCAAAAATCGCGCGCATACCGTTGTGTGAGTTTGTCCTCCAGATGGTAAAAAGCCAGGTGGCGAGCCCCGTACAGCAGTCCGGTCCGGCGCAGTTGGCCCAGGGCCTTCTGCAGGCTGTCGGCCGGAGCTGCTTCGAGGCGGATGCGGTCGCCGGCATATAAATAGTAGCCGTCAATATAGGTACTTTTCAAGAGCTCATAGCGGCCCGGACCCAGGGCCGAAAAGCGGCTGGTATCCTGAAGGGATTCGTCGCCCAGGCCGTGCATGAGCAACAGCAGCCGGTCGTGCCGGTAGGCCACGCCCCAGCGATAGGCGGGCAGGGCCAGGTCCAGCGGCAGCGGATAAGGCGGCGCCCCCTGCAGATAGGGGGCCGCCTTGTCCAGGTTGAGCATGGAGTTCGATTCGTCCCAGTCGTAGAGGTCGCCCATATTGTAGAACATGAGCATGCCGCGGTCGGCCGGCGGAACGCCGGTGCGCTCGGGGTATCGGAACTGGTGCAGCCGGATGGTGACTGAGACCGGCTGCACCACCCTGG
>JAJDFU010000060.1 GCA_020528935.1 Saprospiraceae bacterium
GTGTCGTTCGGGCAGGAACGCACATTCGGATAGCTTCCCCGAAACTGAGCGCGCAAATTGTGCATACAGATTCAAAAGTACGCGAATTATGCGGGAGGCGGAAAACTTCACCCGGCTGCTCTTCCGTTGGGAGCTCGCGCCGTTCTTCGGACTGCACCGGACATCAAACGGCCCCGATCAAACCCCTACCGGATTGAAGACACGGCAGTCGCGGACAGTCTCTTATCTTTGCTTCCGGACAAAACTTGCATACAACCGGCATAGCCCGCGATCGCTCTTTGGACAAAGAGCCGTTTGAACGGGATGGTATGCCACTAGCGCTGCGCATGACGGAATCGGAACTCATAGAAGGAGCACTACGGGGCGACCGGCTCATTCAGAAGGCTTTGTACGAACGGTACAAAAACGCCATGTTCACCACGGCTTACCGCATGACCAACGATTTTGATCTGGCCGAGGATGTGCTGCAGGAGGCCTTCGTCAAGGTGTTCACCCACCTGCAATCCTTTCGTCAGGAATCCACCCTGGGAGCCTGGATCAAGACCATCGTCGTGCGCACCACCCTGAGCAAGCTCAAGCGGCAACCTGCTTTCGAGCCCTTTGAGAACCACTTCGGAAGTGAGGTCATTGATTGGGGTGATTACCTGCAAGCGGAATACCTGGAACAGGCGATCCAGTCGCTGCCGGACGGCTACCGAACGGTTTTTGTACTCATCGAAATTGAAGGCTATGCCCACAAGGAGGTCGCCGAAATGCTGGGGATCTCCGAAGGCACCTCCAAGTCCCAGTTGTACTACGCCAAAAAACGACTACAGGAAAAACTCAAACACCTGGTAGGATCATGAGCAGCCGAAATCCATTTCAGCGAGCCCTGGAGAATCTGCCCACCTACGAGCCTTCGCCCGGCCTGTGGGATCGCATCCAACGGGACCTGGCGCACAAGGAGGTGCTGCAAAGCGCGATCCGCGAGCTGCCCGTGTACGAGCCTTCGCCCGGCCTTTGGGATCGCATTGCCGCCGATCTGCCAAAAGCTAAAAGTCGCTCCCTGTCCGGGTGGTGGGCCGTCGCTGCTGCCCTGCTGGCCCTGGCCATTGCCTTGCCCTTGCTCTGGCCCCGGGACAAGCCCCTGGAAACCATAACCTTCGAAACCGTTCAGCAACCCGGCTGGCAGGAGCTGCAATGGGAGTTGCCGCCCGATGATGAGGAAGCCATCCGGGAGGTGGCCCAACGCTTTGCGCAGAGCAGGATAGCCCGGCAGAGCGAAACCTATCATTTGCTCCAGAGCGAACTCAATGAGCTGGATGCCGCCAAGCGCGAACTGGAAGGCGTACTGAACACCTATGGCATGGACCCCGACCTCATCCACCAATTGAAAGACATCGAGCTGCAACGCTCCGAGGTGGTCAAGCGCATGGCCGCCTACATCTAAGCACGACGTATGACCCGGACCAAACATATCATCCTCTGTTCGCTGGCCGCTCTGCTCGCAGCCCCCGGCCTGAGCCAGGAACTCCAACTGGCCTCCAAGACCATTGAGCAGACCTTCCCCTACCAGAGCGGTACAGAGGTGAACATCGAAGGCCAAAAAGCCGAGGTGTACATCGAGACCTGGGAGCGCGAGGAGGTAGCGGTTCGCCTGGTCTTGGAGAGCCTGCATCCCGACCGCCAGGCAGCTGCAGACGGTCTGGACCGCGTGGCGTATCAGCTGGAGCAAATTCAGGGAAAAGTGTACGTCCGCAATTACGCCAAGAGCGGAAACAGCTCCCCCGACGGACCCAGCCTCTCGGCCAAGTACTACATCCGCGTGCCGGCCGCCTGCCCGGTCTATCTGAAAAACCACTTCGGCTCGGCCACCATCAGCGACCTCAACAGTCGCCTGCAGGTCAACAGCCGCTACACCCAGATCGGCCTGGAGAACGTACAGGGCGTGATCGATGTGAGCACCCGCTTCGGGGACCTGGTAGGTCGCCAGCTGGACGGCACCATGACGGTGAATGCCCGCCGCTCCAACATCGACCTGCACGAGATCCGCGGCACCTACGACATCACCTCCCAGTACGGCACCATCCGTGTCTTCACGGATCCCAACCTCATCCGCCTCAACATCGACGCCACCCGCTCCGACGTTTTCCTCTACAGCGCCCAGCCCGAGATCTTCTCCTACGACATCGAGGCCACCCACGCCAAGGTGCGCACCCCCGACTGGATGCGCTTCCAGGCCCTGCCCTCCGGCAGCGAGGCTTCCAAGTCCAGCTACGTACCCAACCGGGAGTACTACGCCCGCATCTCGGTGAAGATCAATTTCGGGGAGCTGTT
>JAJDFU010000034.1 GCA_020528935.1 Saprospiraceae bacterium
TTCAGGATAAAATAGGTCTTGGTAGAAAGGTCATTTTATCCTGAAAACCGTATTACTTTGCGTTTTGAAAAGCTGGATCGCACCCGAATACAACTCGCTTTTTTGGTCAAAAGGCACCTGCTGATCAAAGGCCATCCGGATCTGTTCCGCCTTTTCCAATGACAGAACGGGCGACCGGCCGGATTCTTTGGAACAATGGAACAGAAGAATTGGCATAAGCCCTAAAGGGATAAGAAACCGGGGAAAACGAAGAAAAAAGGACATGAGACACAGATTTTTAAAATCATAATTTAACAGGAGGGAATAACTCCATAATTCCTGCATCATCTCCCAGCTTTGCCCAAGGTTGAACTCCCTCAAACCCAACCCGGCTACGAATCCGAATGAAAAGGGGGTTTTAGGCGTAGGGCGAGAGGCATTTCCTTCAGCCTGCAGCTAGCGAGCTATTCACCGGACACTTGCCGACTTATCCGGTATGGTCGAAATCACTCCTTCTGATTCCACCTGCACATACTGAACGGATCGGTTTGGGAATGTACCGCTTCATTTCGCGTCGTGTATATCCCTATATTCAGCCTTATCAACTGTTGAGGGATGGACAACCAGCTTTTTCTCCTCTGCCAGCTCTTCCTGGTCGTGCTGGTAGGGGGCGTACTTTGGGCCATTCGCAAGGCCCTCAAACACAGCTACACGAAAATGGGGATGCCGGAAGGGCGGCGGGCCGCCCTGTTGCAGTTCGCCCTCGGCATATTCATCTTCTGGCTGGTATTGCTGGCCCAACTGGCGCTTCTGGGTTTCTTCAGCCAGTCGGACAACATGCCCCTGCGCTTGCTGCTGGCCTTTGCTCCGCCCCTCTTGCTCTTTCTGGGACTCTTGTTCAACCGCTTTTTTCGCCTGCTCCTTCGGCTCGTTCCTCTCAGCTGGCTGGTGTATGCCCAGGCGGTGCGCCTGCCGCTGGAAATCATCCGCTGGCTGGGCTACGAGGGCGACTTCGTACCTCTGCAGGTCACCTTTGCCGGCCTCAATTACGATGTGATCGTGGGCCTCTCGGCTATCGTGGCGGGCACGGCCTTTTTCCGTCGCGGGCGCCTGCGCAAGATCGAGGCTATCGTGTGGAATGTCTTCGGTTTTTTCATGCTGCTGCAGGTGCAGGTGCTTACGGTATATTCCATGCCCTCCCCTTTCCGGCTGTTTTCCACGGAACCCAGCTACTGGCTGGAGAGCGCTGCCCCCTTCGTATGGATCCCCGGCCTGCTGGTGCCCTTTTGCCTGGCTCTGCACCTGTACAGCATTGTGCTGCTGTGGCAGGCACCCAGCCCTACGGCCCGCTTCCTGCTGCGGCGGCGAGACATGCCATGAGAAGATTCAGACTTCCCTTATCTTTCGAATGTACAACGGAAAAAAACCTGAAATCCATGACACCCGAATCCCTGCAACACACCAGCCTGCAGAAGATCCAGGACGACTTTTTGTATCTGATGGAGGTCTTCCGGGACATGCTCCTGTCCCTGGGTGAAGAGCAAGTGGCCCGGCAGTTGCCCTGGGTCAACGATCCCCAGACGGCCGGACCGCAGCCCGCGGGCTCGCCGGAAAAGCTCGTCCAGGCCCTTTGCATCGCCTTCGAGCTGCTCAACCTGGTGGAGGAAAACAACGCCACCCATTTTCGCCGGCAATCGGAAACCCACTTCGGCTCGGCCTCCGTCCGGGGCTCCTGGGCGGAGACCCTGCAGGTGCTGAAGGAGCAGGGCCACAGCCAGGCGGAGATTGCAGCCGCACTGGCCCGGCTGGAGGTCATGCCCGTACTGACAGCGCACCCCACCGAGGCCAAGCGCATCACTGTCCTGGAGTTGCACCGCGAGCTGTACGGTCTGCTGGTCAAGCGGGAGAACCCCAACTGGTCGCCCCAGGAGCAGCGCGAGCTGAAAGCCGAGATCACGGGCCTGCTGGAGCGCTGGTGGCGCACCGGCGAGATCTACCTGCAGAAGCCCGACCTGCGCGACGAGCGCAACAACCTGATGCACTACTTCACCAACGTCTTTCCGCAGGCGCTGGACCGCACCGACCGCCGCCTGCGACTGGCCTGGCAGGAGGCGGGCTTCGAGCACGGTGCCCTGGCGCACTTTCCCCTGCTGCACTTTGGCAGCCTGTCTCTTATACACATCTCAGAGCCCACGAGAATAAGGCGAAACTCGTATGCCGCCTTTTCCTTGAAAAAAAAAAAAAAACAACAACAACAACAACAAGAACAAAACATAAGAAGAGACAAGAACAGACACGCACAGCAAGCCAAATGAGACACGAGTCAGAGGA
>JAJDFU010000382.1 GCA_020528935.1 Saprospiraceae bacterium
GTCTACCACTATACCCAGCACCACGAGGAAACCGAACATGGAAATCATGTTGATGCTCAGGCCAAACACCGGCAGGAAGAAAATACCACCGACAAAGGAGATGGTCATGCCCATCATTACCCAAAAAGCCAAGCGGTATTCCAAGAAAAGACCGAGTATGAACAATACGATGAAGATGGCCAGCATACCGTTTTCCGTAAGGAGAGCAAGCCGTTGCCGGTAGTCGTCTGCCCGGTTGCCGTCGATGCGGGTCTGCACGCCCTGCGGCAAAGTTTGCCCGAAGTCTTCCAGCGTGCGCTGCACGGTTTGTGCTATGTCTAGCGGAGATTGGTTGCCGATGCGGAACACCTGTACCTCTACGGAGGGTTGCTCGTTGAACTGCGAGTGGAAGCCAGTCTCTTCAAAGCCGTCCCTGATCGAAGCGATTTCCCCTAGCCGCACCCGTGCGCCCGTGGAGTCGGCCACTACGGCAATATTGGCAAATTCCTCTGCCCACTGCTTGCGCTCCTGCACCCGCAGTAGGATTTCCCCCCGTTCTGTTTCTACCGAGCCCGCAGGAATATCCATGCTCGACTGCTGAATAAGGTTGGCGACTTGCCCTAGGGTCAAGTTGTATTTGCGCAGCTGGTGCCGGGGGATTTCCACGTGGGTAACATAGCCGGGGATATTCCCCATTTCAACCTGCGTGATACCGGGCTCGCTCAACAAGCGGTCGCGTAACCGTTCTGCCAGTTTGCGCAGGGTCCAGATATCCGTATCGCCGAATAGGCCAATCTCTATGACTTCCCGCTGCCGGGCTTGCAGGGTAACCTCCGGCTCTTCGATGTCGTCCGGAAAGGTGCGAATGCGGTTCACGGCCTGGTCGATATCCTGAAAGGCTTTCATGCGGTTGGTCCCCGCCACCAGCTCAATGCTGATACTGCCGGCGCCTTCCCGGGCAGTGGACGTCACCTCCTTGATGCCCTGCACCCCGCGGATCGCCTCTTCGACGGGCAGCAGAATGCCTTGCTCTACCTCCGCTGGCGAAGAGCCGGGATAGACTACACTGACGTCGACGATATCCAACTGAAATTGAGGGAACACTTCTTTCTGCACCGTATACATGGACCAAACGCCCCCTCCGATCAGTAAGATCATCAGCAGGTTGGCGGCGATGGGGTTGCGGGCCATATAGCGGATGGGCCCGCCTTTATTGTCAGTTTTAGTAGCCATTTATTGCAATTGTGATTGGGGAGCATGTTGGCTTACCGCCTCAGTGCTGTCGGAAACAGGCTGCGGTTGATCTTCGAGGCGCAGCTTGGCTCCCTCTGTTACCGTACTAAGATTGGTCGTGACGATGCGGTCGCCGGGCGATAGCCCTTCTTGGATGTAGGCATAGTCGGCATCCTGCAGGAGAATATCGACCTTACGGATGTCGAGGGAGTCGCCGGCCATCACCCAAACCGTCTCGTCTTCCCGCAGGTAATCGCGATTTAGGCGTACGGTAGGCGGCAGCACCTCCCCTTGAATGTGAACATCCAAAAAGGCGCCGATCATTAGTTGTTCTTGATCCGGGGCTAGCGGTTCGGGTACCGCCACGATGACCCTTGCCATGCGGGTTTGCCCTTCGAGCGTCCCCATCAGTTTGTACAGATAGCCCTCCCGGTAACGGCCTTCGGGCCAGGCGGAGCGGTCGTACAGCTTTACTTTGGAGCCGCGTTGCCCTTCACGCTGCGGGAAGTCCAGCCAGCGGAGCTTTGAGGCGGGCACAGTGGCCATCACCCAGTACCTATCGCTGCCTACAAGCCGGCCCAGCCGGTCGCCGGGGGCTACCTGAGAGCCTACATTCGCCATGCGGGTCAGGATGTGGGCATCAAAGGGGGCACGAATGCTGGAGCGTTCCAGGTTTAACCTCGCTTGTTCGACAGCTGTTTCGGCAGCTTTCACCCGGGCTTGTACGGCCTGCAGCTGAGGTTGCCGGAGCACCAAGGCTTCACGGGCTGCTGGCAGGGTATCGCCTAGCAATTCGTAATCTTGGCGGGCGACATTCTGCTGCCCCTGCTCAATGCGGAGGTCCGCTTTGGCTTGCGCCAGCTCGCTTTCGCGCAATTGCAGGGCGTTTTGGTAATCGGCGGGGTCAATTTGCAGTAGCAGCTGCCCTTTTTTCACAAACCCACCGGGTACGAAGGCGGGCGACCGGCGTACGATTTGCCCCTGTACGCGCGGGCTGAGCATGATATCTTGGGCAGGCTGCACGGTACCCGTAGCGATAATATTGGGCTGGAAAGCACCGCTTTGGGCAGGCTGCACATCTACGAGCATAGCG
>JAJDFU010000438.1 GCA_020528935.1 Saprospiraceae bacterium
CACAGGTCGTCTTGCCTAACCCGCGTGGGCCTCAAAACAGAAAAGCGTGGGCCAGCTGATCGTTGCGCAGGGCGTTTTTCAGGGTTTGAGTTACGTGCTGCTGCCCCACCACCTCCTCAAAGCGGACGGGCCGGTATTTCCTGGCCGACACTACAAAGTTGCTCATGCGCGTTTTCCTCGTTTCTGTCGATTAAATGTACGAAATATTACCTGCCCGCTGCTTACCTTCAGGCGGGCGTCAGGACGTGCCGGGGGCCAAACCAAGCCCGTCCTGCGTTGTTTTTTCGCCAAACCCAAGAAAGAACCATGAAAATAGCGATTGCCCAGCTCAACTATCACATCGGCAATTTCGAGGGCAACCTGGCCAAGATGCTGCGCGCCGTGGATGCAGCCCGGCAGCAAGAGGCCGATCTGATCTGCTTCAGCGAACTGGCTACCTGCGGATATCCGCCGCGCGACTTTCTGGAATTCGACGACTTCATCCGCCTGGCGCGGGAGACGGTGGAAAAGCTGGCCGAGGCCGCTCAGGGCATTGCCATCGTAGTGGGATCGCCCTCCAAGAACCCGCGCATAGAGGGCAAGGATCTCTTCAACTCGGCCTATTTCCTGGCCGACGGGCAGATCCGGCAGGTACAGCACAAGACCCTGCTGCCCACTTACGACATTTTCGACGAATACCGCTATTTCGAACCGGCCGGCCAATGGCAGGTGGTGGAGTACCAGGGCAAGCGCATTGCCCTCACCGTGTGCGAGGACATCTGGAACATCGGCAACGAGAATCCGCTGTACACGGTTTGTCCCATGGATGAAATGCTGGATCAGCAGCCCGACTTCATGCTCAATTTGTCGGCCTCTCCCTTTTCGCATACGCAGGCCGAAGAGCGGCTGCACGTGCTGCGCAGCAATGTGGAGCGCTACCAGCTCCCCATATTCTACGTCAACCACTGCGGCGCCCAGACGGAGCTCATCTTCGACGGCGGGTCGCTGGTGGTGTCGCCCGGCGGGCAGGTGCACGACGAACTGCCCTACTTCGAGGAATGTATACGCACCTACGAGCTGGAGGAGGTCATTCGCAATGGCCATCACAAGCCGCAGGCCCGGGAAAAGATCGCCCTCATGCACGATGCTCTGGTGCTGGGGGTGCGCGACTATTTTCAAAAGCTCCGCTTCCGGGATGCCATCGTAGGGCTGTCCGGCGGCATCGATTCGGCCCTGGTGCTGGTGTTGGCGGCCCGCGCCCTGGGGCAGGATCACGTGCGCGCCCTGCTCATGCCCTCCCAGTTCTCATCCGGGCACTCCGTGACCGATGCCCGCCAACTGGCCCGCAACCTGGGGGTGCAGTACGACATCATCCCGATTGAAGGCATCTACCAGGCCTACGAGCGGGCACTGGAACCCCACTTCTGGGCTACCGAATTCGGCATTGCCGAGGAGAACATTCAATCCAGGGCCCGGGGCATGTTGCTCATGGCGTTTTCGAACAAGTTCGGCAATATCCTGCTCAACACCTCCAACAAGAGCGAACTGGCCGTGGGCTACGGCACCCTCTACGGCGACATGTGCGGCGGCCTGAGCGTGATCGGCGACCTCTACAAGACGGAGGTCGTCGAAATGTGCAGGCACATCAACCGCGAGGAGGAGATCATCCCTCAAAACATCATCGACAAGCCGCCGAGTGCAGAATTGCGCCCCGATCAGAAAGACACCGACAGCCTGCCGCCCTACGACGTCCTGGACAAGATCCTGTACGAGTACATCGAAAACCGCCGGGATCCGGACGATATCGTGCAGATGGGTTTTTCCGAAGCGGTGGTTCGGCGCGCGCTGCGCCTGGTCAATATCAATGAGTTCAAGCGCCACCAGACGGCTCCGGTCCTGCGGGTATCCCCCAAAGCCTTCGGCATGGGGCGCCGCATGCCCATCGTGGGCAAGTACCTGGCCTGACGGGAAAATCCGCCGGGGCCGGCGATCACTGATCGCCTATGCCTATCGTAGCGCCGACCGAGAGCATGGAGAGCTGGTCGGGGTTGATTTCCATACTTTCGTACTCCAGGCGAAGGCCCACCGGCCCAAACTGTACGCCGGCGCCCACGCCCCAGGCAAATACGGAGCCTTTTACGGTGCGGTCGATCGTCTCGCTGAATCCTCCGCCGAAGGCTTTTTCGTCGGTGATGCGGTAGAAAAAGCCGGCCTTGCCGAAAAAGCGCAGAAAGCTTACCGGCAGGGTGAGCTTGGCCATCAGATCGCCGCCGCGCGTGCGCGAAGTGCCCGTGAGGCCGGATTCTACGTTGTCCACCTCGCCGAAGTCGCGGTAGCCGCCTTCCAGGCCGATGAAGCGCCAACCCACGCCGCCGAATACCTTCCAGGCGAAGGCGTTGCTCTTGATGCCAAAATCCTGACCGGAGATATTGAGCAGGCTGTGGTTCTGGAAACTGTTGCCCAGCGAACCGCCGATATAGGCCGTTTGTGCATTTGCGGTCAGGGCAAAGCCCACTAAAAACAGGGCAATGAAAAGCGTCCTTAGGTACATATTAGGGTGTGTTTTTGTGATTTGGGAAAAGCGGCCTTTTCCCGAACGGTGCACGGCGGAAACAGCTTTGCCGCGAATCCGTTCTCTCGTTGGATTCAATGCCAGTATAACGGCCATTGCCTTTGGAATCGTGTTACTAAAATCATAAAATCGCCGCTGGCCGGCCACGGAATATTTTCCCGAAAACCCGGCGACAAAGTTCACATTACCGGCCTGCTGCCATACCAGGGGCCGGTATTCAGCCGTTTAAGAGTAGCTTTGCAAAGCCGAAGGAAATCAGGAATGGTGAAACGAATCGCACTGCTGGCCGCACTTTCATTGCTCGCCTTTGCCCTGCCTGCCCAGCGAGGCTGGGAAGTGGGCGGCATGGTGGGAACCATGTTTTATTTCGGTGACCTCAACACCCAGGTCAGCCTCAAATCGCCGGGGCCTTATCTGGGAGCCCTGGGGCGGTACAACTTCAACAAACGGACCGCCATGCGTTTTGGCTTGAACTTCGGCTACCTGCGCGCTGACGACGCCAACTCGCGCAATGTGTACGAGCAGGCCCGCAATCTGAGCTTTCGCTCTCCGGTGATCGAGGGCCAGGCCATCCTGGAATTCAACTTTCTGCCCTTCAAGCACGGCGGCAAAGAAGACTTTTTCTCGCCCTACCTCCTGGGCGGCATAGGGGTGTTCTACTTCAATCCACAGGCCGAATACGAGGGCGAGTGGGTGGCACTGCAGCCCCTGGGTACGGAAGGGCAGCTGCGCGGCGAGGAGTACGCCAAAGTGAGCGCTTCGCTGGCTTACGGCTTTGGCATGAAGTTCAGCCTGAACTACCGCTGGACCCTGTTCGCCGAGTTGATGGCACGCGCCACTTTTACCGACTACCTGGACGATGTGAGTACCGTATATCCCGACCGGAGAGAACTGCTGCGCACGCGCGGCGAGCTGGCCGTCGCCCTGTCCGACCGCTCCGTGGAGATCCCCGGTGTGGTGGAGGCGCCCATCGGAGAGGAGGGCCTGCAGCGCGGCGACAGTCGCACCATGGATCAATTTGCCGGGATTACGGTGGGGCTTACCTATTTTTTCGGCAGCCTGCGATGTCCCGATTACGGACAGGGGACTCGCCGATCGGATTGATCCGGCTCCAGAAAATGGCCGGCTTTTTTATTTTGCGCAATGATCCAGCAAACGCAATTCAGCCTGCCGCCCTTCCGCAGGGGCTTTCATCTCATCACTGCTGATGTGTTGCGCGAAGCGCCCCCCCTGCCGGCTGCCGGTTTGTTTCACCTCTTTATCCAGCACACCTCTGCGGCCCTGGCCGTCAACGAAAATGCCGATCCGAGCGTGCGCGTCGATTTCGAGCAGGTGTTCAATCAGCTCGTACCGGAAGATCTTCCCTTTCTCACCCATACGATCGAAGGCCCCGACGACATGCCGGCCCACATCAAGGCTGCTCTGATCGGCACCTCCCTCACCCTGCCGGTGCGCGCCGGACAACTGGCGCTGGGTACCTGGCAAGGCATTTACTTGTGCGAATTCCGGAATTCAGCCCGCCCGAGAACGCTGGTGGTCACCGTCTATTCCTGAGGAAGTCGGATGGCATCGTTATCTTTCCTGCTCATGCACCAAAGACATCGCCATGCCCATCTTAGGACCTTTCATTAAGCGCGCGCTCCGCATAGGCGAAACCCTGGAGCGCAAGCTGCCCCACGATCCGGTGAAGCACCAGCACCGGTCCCTGCGCCGGCTGCTGAAAAAAGCCGGCCATACGGCTTTCGGGCAGTACTACGATTTTAAGTCCATCCTGGAGGCCAGGGACATGATCAGCGCCTTTCAACAGCAAGTTCCGCTTTTCGACTATGAGGAGATGTACGCCAAATGGTGGCATATGACGCTCAATCAGGTGGAGAACGTAAGCTGGAAGGGGCGGGTCAACTATTTCGCGCTCAGTTCCGGTACCACCGGAAGCACCAGCAAGCACATACCGGTCACGGACGATATGCTTCGGGCGATGCGGCGGGCCGCCCTGCGGCTGTTCTTTTCCATGGCCCGCTTCGATGTCGACCCCCAGCTGTTCACCAAGGCCATGTTCATGCTGGGCGGCAGTGCCAGCCTGCAGGAGCAGGATGGCTATTTTGAGGGTGACCTCAGCGGGATCAATGCCGGGCGCGTGCCTTTCTGGATACGGCCCTACTACAAACCCGGTACGGAAATCTCCAAAATCACCGACTGGAATGCGCG
Organism: Saprospiraceae bacterium; assembly: GCA_020528935.1. Lineage (GTDB taxonomy): Bacteria > Bacteroidota > Bacteroidia > Chitinophagales > Saprospiraceae > JAJDFU01. Next base: position 4,760 of record JAJDFU010000438.1, read on the forward strand.
CATCGACGAAGTGGTGCGCCATGCCTGCCAATGGGATGTGGGCTTCATCGTCGGCATCCCCGCCTGGATTCAGCTCACCCTGGAGAAGATCATCCGCCACTACCGGCTGGAAACCATCCACGATCTCTGGCCCAACCTGCAGGTGTACGTGCATGGGGGAGTGCATATCGGGCCGTATAAAAGCAGTTTCGAGCAGCTTACAGCAAAGCCCCTCATCTACGTGGATACCTATCTGGCTTCAGAAGGATTTGTCGCCTTTCAGGATCGCCCCGGTGCCGAGGGGATGCGCCTGCTGCTCAATAATGGCATGTTCTTCGAATTCATTCCCTTCGAGGACCGGTACTTCGACGAGCAGGGGCAGCCCCTGGATCACGCGCCGGCCCTCGCCATCCGGGATGTGGAGGAGGGCGTGGATTATGCCCTGGTCATCAGCTCCTGTGCCGGCGCCTGGCGCTACCTCATCGGCGATACGGTGCGCTTTTCCAGCCTGGCGCGGTCCGAGATCCAGATCACCGGGCGCACCAAGCACTACCTCAGCGCATGCGGCGAGCACCTTTCGGTCGACAATATGAATGCAGCCGTAGAACAGGTGGAGCGCGCCCTGGAGGTGCGCATTCCCGAGTTTACGGTCAGTGCCGTACAACGCGGGCGTCAGTTCTCGCACAAGTGGTACCTGGGCTGTGATCCCCTGCGGGATAAAGCGGCCGTGCGGGAGGTGCTGGACCAGGCTCTCATGGCGGTCAACGACGATTACCGCACCGAGCGCCAGTCCGTGCTGGATATGGACGTGGAGGTAATTCCTTCCCGCCTGTTCTATGCCTGGCAAGAAAAACAAGGTAAATTAGGCGGTCAAAACAAGTTTCCGCGCGTGATGAAGGCGGAGGCGTTCTCCCGCTGGGAACAATTTGTGGGGCAGCATGCCCCTTCGCAAACGTCCAGCTCATGATGGCTTTCTGGGACGGTATGAAGGTCGCCTTCATACTCACGTTTCTCTTTGGCCCCGTATTCTTTACGCTCATTCAAACCGGCGTGGAACAGGGTTTTCGGGCAGGTGTGGCTTTCGCTTCCGGCGTTTGGACCAGCGATGCCATCTACATGGCGCTGGTATTTTCAGGCCTGGCCTATCTGGGCGATGACTTCTACAACAGCAAGGCCATCATCGTGCTGGGTTTGCTGGGCGGGGCCTTCCTCATCGGGCTGGGGCTTTTCGCCGCTTTTGCCCGCCCCACTATGCGCATGCGCCCCCGGAAAGTGCCCATACGTTCTTCCTCGTACGGGGGGCTCTGGCTCAAGGGCCTGCTCATGAACCTGCTCAATCCATTTGCCATTTTTTTCTGGATCGGGGTGCTCAGTACGGTTTTCGTCCGGGAGAACCCGCCGGAAGGGGGGTTGTGGCCTTTCCTGGGTGGGTTTATGATCCTCATTACCATCACCGACTCCTTCAAGGCGGCCATGTCGCGGCGTATCCGCCGCTGGCTGGGCCCGCGCCAGTTGCTGTGGTTTCGGCGCATTTCGGGCATTTTGCTTACCAGCTTTGGCCTGGTCCTGCTGGTGCGAACGATCTATCTACTGTACAGCTAGGCGAGCCCCTTCCTCCAGCCGGGGATGTATGACGGCAAACCAGAGCGGGGGCACGAGGCTCATCAAGATGGAAGCCGGATAGCCCCAGGGCAATTGCGGGCTTTGGTCGAAGTGGCGGAGCACCTGGTATTTGCGCGAGGCCTTGTAGTGGTGATCGCTGTGGCGGGTGAGTTCGTAGAGAAAAATGCGGCCCAGTTCGTGATCCGAATTCCAGCTGTGTTGCGGGCCGACCTTTTCGTAGCGACCGCCGGACAGCGGCCGTCGACTCAGCCCGTAGTGTTCGATGTAATTGACGCTCTCCAGCAGGAGGAAGCCGAAGGCCGCTATGGCCAGGGCGTAGGGCAGCATACTCCAGCCCCACAGGAAGCCGATCGCAGCCAGATAGCCCAACTGGATGAGCTGAAAGCGCAACATTTCGTTGTGGAGGCTGAGTACGGGCAAATCCCTCCGCCGGAGGCGTTGGGCTTCCA
>JAJDFU010000512.1 GCA_020528935.1 Saprospiraceae bacterium
CCTTTAATCCCCATAACTGGCTTCTAAAAATATTTGTTTCAGCCGGGGTGTTAATAATATCTTAAACCGCGCTCGCTTGTCAGCGGGCTTTCAGTTGCAGAAGGATGTCGATCGGGGTTCCGTTTCGGAGAACGCGCAGTTCGAGTTTTTCTCCCGGAGCGGCGGTGGCAACAACTTCCTGCAGATCCGGAACGGCCCTGACGGCCCTTCCACCCGCTTCGACGATCACGTCTTTGGCCTGAAGGTCGGATCCGGCTGCGGAGCCGCTGCTCAGGACGCGCTCTACAACCACGCCCTGGGCGACATCAAGGCCCAACTCCCGGGCGTAGGCCGCATCCAGTTCGGAGACATCTATGCCCAGAAAGACCCTCCTAAAAGTACCAAATTGTATAATATCCTCCGCAATTCGCTGCACAATATTTGCAGGAATGGCAAACGAATAGCCGGCATACCAGCCCGTCTGGGAAGCGATGGCCGTATTGATGCCCAGCAGTTCGCCCCGGGTGTTGACCAGCGCGCCACCGCTGTTGCCGGGGTTCACGGCAGCATCGGTTTGTATGAACGACTCGATGGCACCTTCCCCGGGAAGCAGGTCCAGGTTTCGGCCCCGGGCGCTGATGATTCCCGCGGTGACGGTAGAATTGAGTTCCAGGGGGTTGCCGATGGCCAGTACCCAGTCGCCCACCTCCGCGCGCCGGGCATCGGCAATGCTCAGAGTGGGCAGGCCGCGCGCCTCAATCTTGAGCACCGCCAGGTCCGTAGCCGGATCGGTACCGATAACCCGGGCGTTGTACTGGCGGTTATCGGACAGGGTCACTGAAATGCGATCTGCATCGGCAATTACGTGATAGTTGGTGACGAGGTAGCCGTCGGAAGTGTACAGGACGCCGGACCCGGTGCCTTCCCGTGGAATGAGGTCTTGAAAGGGGGAGGGAAACCCCTCCTCTTCATAAAAGAACCGAAAAGGATTCCTACCTTCGTTCAGGGTCTGTGGCGCTCCCGAGTGGGCAGCAATGTGCACTACGGCCGGGGTTGCTCTGCGGGCTGCCTCCCGAAAATCGATATCGGCCCTTGGTGCAGGGGGCGATGCATTGCGCAGCGAATGCACCGCTCGTATCGCCTTGCCCCGGTGCGGGGAGTCGCTCGTGGAAAATCCGCTTTGGAAAACCAGGGTGATACAGCTGCCAAGAGCCGCAGCAAGCACCAGGCTTGGAAATTGCTTCAGCATACCTGTTTCGTTTTTTGTGCATGGCCTGATCATCCATCAGGCGCGCTGCAAAAATAGAGATGCTTTTGAACCGTTGAATGCCGATCGCCCATCCTTTTTTCGGCCGGATGCCTGCCGAACTTCAGAAGCGCGTTTGCTTTTTCTCTGCACAGGGAGGACTGAGTGAAACGGCTTGCAGGAGGACGGCGTTTGCGCGAAAGAGGACGCTGGCCGCTTCAAAGCCTATGGCCGCCCCTGCAAGCGGTGCTCGCCAGGCCTTCGACCGTTCCGGAATTCCCGGCAGGAAACCGGTTCGAAATGCGGAAGGGTTGCGGTATTTTTGAGTAAACCGGCTACAAGCCAAAACGACATGAATGAAAAGGAATTCGCATCGAGGCAGGCGGCAGCGGCCAAACGGGTGTTCACCGAGGTGGAAGTAGAAGAACTGCTGGATGTGCTTCAGCCCGAGACGCCTCTCGAACGGTCGCTCTTCGGGCAGAGCGATTTCATCCGGGGGCTGCTGTGGGGAAGTCCGCGTTTTGGCCATCCCGAAGGACAGATCTGGAAACACATTCGCGAAGTACTGGACAACATCGAGCAGCTCGATCTGCCTGCCGCCGATCGGCAGCGGCTGCGCCTCATCGCCTTCGCCCACGATACGTTCAAATACATGGAAGACACATCCTGGCCTCGCGACTGGACGCGCCACCACGGCGTATTTGCACGGAACTTCCTGGCTGATTTCACGCGCGATCGCCCCGTGCTCGTCATCACGGAGCTCCACGACGAGGCTTTCTACAGCTGGCGCCTGCGGCATTTGTTTGACCAGCCCGCTGCCGGGGAAGAGCGCCTGCGGTGCCTGCTTCAACACCTCCGGGGGTTCGAGCAGCTCTTCTATTTTTTCTTTTGGTGCGACACCCGCACCGGCGACAAAAACACCGACCCCCTCCACTGGTTTGAGGAGTACGTCACCCAGATCCAGCCCCTGCCCCGCAGGCGTCTGCATCTGTTAAGGCTTTTTTTCCCAACGCCCGGAACTAGTTTTCAGCCGCCTCGTTTGTTGGTGTTGCGAGTTCGGAGGAATACATAA
>JAJDFU010000354.1 GCA_020528935.1 Saprospiraceae bacterium
CCGTGTCCCCTTTGTGTACTCTGACCCCCCACTCCCGTGTGCACTGGTCGGGCTCCTGGCGTTGCAGGCCGGTGCGCCCGGAAGGGGCCCGGGCCGATTGCTTAGTGGATGTGTACAAATACGCCAAGATCAGGAGCGAACGGGAAGTCATGCGCCGGCAAGCCCGCATGCACGATATTCGCCTGCTGCTCAACCGCTTCCTGGGCGAAGATCGCACGGAGGCGATCCTGCAGGACTATGCCCGCCAGAGCGAAAAACCGCTGAAAAACCAGGTGATCGCCCAGCCCGATCTGGTCAATAGAGCGGAAGTGCAACTGGCCGGAACCATAGGCGCTGCATCGGCCCGGGTGCTCATGAGCTCCATAGCCCGGGAAGACCCGATCAGCCTGGAAGAGATGCTTGAAGTCCTGGAACAAACCCAGGAGATCGTAGCGTACAGCAAAGCCCTGGAACAAAAGTCCGGCGAACTGGAACGCACTACCGAGCAACTCCGGGCCGCCAATGAACAGCTCAAGGAACTGGATCGGCTCAAGGCCGATTTCATTACTACGGTCACCCACGAACTGCGCACCCCCATCACTTCCATCAAGACGATTGCACGCATCCTGCAGGACCACAGCCAGCGCATGGAAGAAGCCAAGTACCGGGAGTTTCTGGAGATCATGGTGAGTGAAAGTGAACGCATCGGCCGGCTGATCAATCAAGTGCTGGACCTGGAAAAGATCCAATCGCCCGACCGGGAATACCAATGGGAAACGCTGGTATTGGAAGAACTGGTAAATCGGGCGCGCATGGGTGTGCAGCAACTCATCGACCAGAAAAATATCGAGCTGAACTGGAGGGTCGAGGGTGAGCTGTTGCTGGTGCGGGGCGATTACGACAAACTGACCCAGGTGATCGTGAACCTGCTGTCCAACGCCGTCAAGTTCTGTCCCGAGCAGAACGGAAGGATCCAGTTGCAGGTTCAGGCTCAACCGGATTCCTGCCTGGTAGTGGTAAAAGACAACGGTATCGGCATATCCGCCAAAGATCAGGCCGTCATTTTCGATAAATTCACCCAGCTCACCGATAAAGCCCACGGCAAACCTGCCGGAAGCGGCCTGGGATTGCACATCTCGCGCATCATTGTGGAGCATCACGGTGGGGAGATCGGGGTGGAAAGCAGCCCGGGCAACGGCGCCGCCTTCTATATCCGGCTGCCCCGAATTCAAAAAGCAGGCGAGAAGCTTAGTACAACTCCGTGAAAAATTTTAACTTCCATGGGCAAAAAACAATAAAAAACGGCCTGCCCTGTTTTTGGTCGAACTTTCTTTTTAATGTGCAATCTACATGTCCATGAAAAAAGGCAGAGTGCTGCTGGTCGATGATGAACCGCACATCCTCACCGCATTGGAATTCCTGGTCGAAACCGCCGGCTACCAGGTGCGCAAAGCTGCGGAAGGCGAAGAAGCCCTTCGCCTCGCGGCAGATTTCCTGCCCGACATCATCGTGCTCGATGTGATGATGCCCGGAATGGACGGCTTCGAGCTCGCCAGACACATCCGACAAATGCCCGAACTGGAAGACGCGCGCATCGTTTTTCTCACCGCCAAAGGCACTGTGCAGGATCGCGCACAAGGCTATTCCTCCGGCGGGGAAGTATACCTCACCAAACCCTTCGACAACGATCAACTCCTGACGATCATAAACGAAGTCCTGGAATTTGGATAGTGCGCAAACTTGATTATATTTACACATCTAGTTATTTAGATGTATTTTATCCAAAATCCACCGCATCATGACGCTCCAAATCAAGTCTTTTGATCACTACAAGGAAGTATATCAGCGCAGCACCGAGGATCCGGAAGGCTTCTGGGCCGAGCAGGCCGAGACCTTCAGCTGGAAGAAGAAGTGGGACGAGGTACTGGAGTGGGACTTTCGCAAACCCGATGTGAAGTGGTTTGTTGGTGGGAAGCTGAATATCACCGAAAACTGCCTGGACCGCCATCTGGAAAGCCGGGCCGATCAGCCGGCCATCATCTGGGAGCCGAACAAGCCGGAAAGCCCTAATAAAACGTACACTTACCGCCAGTTGCACGCCGCCGTTTGCCAGGCTGCCAATGCCCTGAAGGCCAATGGTATCCAAAAGGGCGACCGGGTTTGCTTTTACATGCCCATGGTGCCGGAACTGGCCATTGGCGTGCTGGCCTGTGCGCGCATCGGCGCCGTACATTCCGTGGTCTTTGCCGGTTTTTCGGCCCACGCCCTGGCCGATCGCATAAAAGATGCCCAGGCCAAAATGGTCATTTGCTCCGATTTCAACGACCGGGGCGTCAAGCACATACCGGTCAAAAAAGTGGTGGACGAAGCCCTGGCCATGGGCTGTGACAGTGTGGAAACAGTATTTGTGCACCAAAACACGGGCGACGATATCCCCATGCAGGGCAATCGCGACAAGTGGTGGCACGAAGAGGTAGATCACCAGTCGGAAAATTGCCCTGCCGAGCCCATGGATTCGGAAGACATGCTCTTCATCCTGTACACCTCCGGATCTACGGGCAAACCCAAGGGCGTAGTGCACACCTGCGGCGGTTACATGGTCTACACCTGCTTCACCTTTAAAAATGTCTTCCAGTATCAGGATGGAGATGTTTACTGGTGTACGGCCGACATCGGCTGGATCACGGGGCACTCCTACATCGTTTACGGTCCCTTGCTGGCCGGAGCTACCTCCCTCATGTTTGAAGGCGTGCCCACCTATCCGGATCCGGGGCGCTTCTGGGCGATCTGCGACAAGTACAAGGTCAATCAGTTCTACACCGCCCCCACCGCCATACGGGCGCTCATGGCTCAGGGCGATGAGTGGGTGGATAAATACGACCTCAGCTCGGTTCGCATCCTGGGCTCGGTGGGCGAGCCCATCAACGAAGAAGCCTGGGAGTGGTACTACGAAAAGGTGGGCAAGAAAAAAGCGCCTATCGTAGATACCTGGTGGCAAACCGAAACGGGAGGCATCATGATCTCACCCCTGCCGGATATGACTCCGCTAAAACCCACTTTCGCGACCTATCCTTTGCCCGGCATCCAGCCCATTCTGGTAGATGCCGACGGCAAAGAGATCGAAGGCAACGATGTGGAGGGCATTCTCTGCATCAAATTCCCCTGGCCTTCCATCTTGCGGACGACCTACGGCGACCACGAGCGGTGCCGGCAGACCTACTTCTCCGCCTATGAGGATCTCTACTTTACCGGCGACGGGGCTCGCCGGGATAAAAACGGGATGTACCGCATTGTAGGCCGGGTAGACGATGTGATCAACGTCTCCGGCCACCGCATGGGCACTGCCGAGGTGGAAAACGCCATCAACGAGCACGATCTCGTCGTGGAATCCGCCGTAGTAGGGTATCCGCACGACATCAAGGGACAGGGCATTTACGCCTATGTGATCACCGCGGGCCCGATCAGCGATGAGGAGGCCTTCCGCAAGGAATTGCTGAAGGTGGTGACCAGTGAGATCGGTCCCATCGCCAAGCCCGACAAGATCCAGATCGTTTCCGGGCTGCCCAAAACGCGCTCCGGCAAGATCATGCGGCGCATCCTGCGCAAGGTGGCCTCCGGCGATACCTCCAACCTCGGCGACACCTCTACCCTGCTCAATCCCGAAGTGGTCGAGGAGATCAAGTCCAGTGCGTTGGTCAAATGAGTGCGCAGTGAACAGGCCATTGAGGCAAAGGCTACTTTTGCCTTGTTTTTCAAAGATTTACACTTCCCAACTCACCCGAAACGAAAAGGTGAAAAAACACCTTTGCGGCCATGACGCATGCATCTCTTTACCGCCAGAGCCTGGAACAACCGGAAGTCTTCTGGCGAGAACAAGCCCGGGCGATTCCCTGGTATGCCTTTCCCGAAACCATTCTGTCCAGGAACGAAGCCGGCCTCTATCGCTGGTACGCCGACGGTGTGCTCAATACTTCCTATCTGGCGCTGGATCACCACGTTGAGGAGGGCCGGGGCGATCAGCTCGCCCTGATCTACGATTCGCCGGTAACGGGTACCGTCGAGCAATTCACCTATCGCGAGCTGCGCGATGCCGTCAGCCGCTTTGCCGGCCTGTTGCGCAGGCAGGGGCTGGAAAAAGGAGACCGGGTGGTCATCTACATGCCCATGATCCCCCAAACGGTTATTGCCATGCTGGCCTGTGCCCGCCTGGGGGCAGTGCACTCGGTGGTCTTCGGCGGCTTTGCGGCTCACGAGCTGGCCATACGCATCAACGACGCCAAACCCCGGCTGCTCCTCACGGCTTCGGCAGGCAAGGAGGTGAACCGCATCATCGATTACATGCAGATCGTGGATCACGCACTGGCGGAAGCGCAGCATCAGCCCGAACGCGTGATCGTGTACCAACGCCCCATCCGGAAAGTCGCCCTGCGGGAAGGGCGCGATCTGGACTGGGAAGCCTTGCTGGCAGAAGCTCCTCCCGCCGAACCCGTACCGGTGAAGGCAACCGATCCGCTGTACGTGCTGTACACCTCCGGTACGACGGGGCAACCGAAAGGCATTGTGCGCGACAACGGCGGCCATGCCGTGGCCCTGAAGTTCAGCATGAAATACGTGTACGACGTACAGCCGGGCGATGTGTACTGGGCCGCTTCGGATGTAGGCTGGGTGGTGGGGCACTCCTACATCGTGTACGGCCCGCTCATCCACGGTTGCACGACCGTTCTCTACGAAGGGAAACCGGTAAAAACCCCGGATCCGGGCGCCTTTTGGCGCGTCATCCAGGAATACGGCGTAAAGACCTTTTTCACCGCTCCGACCGCTTTCCGGGCCATCCGAAAGGAAGATCCCGACGGGGCTTTGCTCGGGAAATACGATACATCCAGCCTGCGCTACCTGTTTCTGGCGGGCGAGCGATGCGATGTCTCCACCCTGGATTGGTGCCGGCAACTTCTGCAAGTACCCGTCATCGATCATTGGTGGCAGACGGAAAGCGGCTGGCCGATGCTGGCCAATATGGCCGGCATCGAACTCTTGCCGGTGAAGCCCGGTTCGGCGGCTAAACCCGTTTGCGGTTTCGATATCCAGATCCTCGATCCCAAGGGCGAGCCCGTACCCGCCGGCACAGAGGGTGCGGTGGCGGTTCGCCTGCCCCTGCCGCCGGGCTGCCTGCCCACGCTCTGGGGCGATCCCGTCCGTTTTATCGCGTCCTACCTGTCCCAGTTTCCCGGCTACTATTTTTCGGGTGACGGCGGCTACAAGGACGAGGACGGGTACGTCTTCATCACCGGACGCATCGACGACATCATCAACGTGGCCGGCCATCGGCTCTCTACCGCCGAAATGGAAGAGGTCGTAGCGGCCCATCCCGCCGTTGCCGAATGTGCTGTCATAGGCATCTACGACGAACTCAAGGGCCAGATCCCGGTGGGTCTGGTGGTCGTCAAAGGCGGACAGCAGCCGGACGACCGGCAGCTGGAGCGCGAGATCGTACAAGCGGTGCGCGATACCGTGGGGCCGGTGGCTTCCTTCAAGCGCGTGATCCGGGTAGAGCGCCTGCCCAAGACCCGCTCGGGCAAGATCCTGCGCAAAATCATTCGCGCCATTGCCGACGGCAGGGCATACCAGATGCCCTCCACTATTGAAGACCAAACGGTACTCCCCGAGCTGGAACAAGTGCTTCACCCCCCTCCCCCGTCCGATACCTAGGCCGCGGACCGGCCCAGTCGGGTATTTCGTATTTTAGACCGCATGCAAGGCAACGTACCCTCCAAAAAGAAGAAAGCTTTCCCGGTAGGCGGCGATTTGCGCCATTACCTCCGCGCGCACAACCGCATCGCGCAGCTACCCGTTCAGTACGAGGATCTGCTGCGCTACGATTCGGCTATCCCCCTGCTGGATCTGGAAGGGGAAGACACCCTCTGGGAAACGGTTTTCTATCCGGAGAGCGAGCGCCAGGAGCTGGACCGAGCCCTCACTACCATTTACGCCCTGCTCAAAACCGATGGCGACATCGGCGTGCTGGAGCACCTCACAGTGGCCCGGGTGGACTACTGCACTTTCGGCAATTCCAAGCCCTTTCGCGTGCGCATCATCAATCGGCTCAACGACAACTACGATCACTTCTACGTGAAGCGAGCCGATGCCAACCGCATCTACGGCCTGGAACTGGAGAACCTCCTCTCGCCCAACAGTGTGATGTACCTGGTGGACGAGCCGACCCTGATCGAAGAACACATCGCCGGCATACCGGGGGATGTGTTCATGGAAAAGCATCTGGACGACACGACCTTCAACCAGATCCGGATCGCCAAGGAATTTGTGAAGTTCAACGAGCGCTGTTTTGTGCGCCTGCTGGGCGATATGCGCGCCTACAACTTCGTGGTGGATGTAACCCCCGATATCGAAGGCTCGCAGTTTCGCATGCGCGCCATCGACTTCGACCAGCAATCCTACGAGGGCTGGAAGAGCTTTTACCTGCCCCAGTATTTCAAAGAGAACAATCCCGTCATTTTCCTGGGTATCCGCCACATGGAACCCAGCACGGTACGGCAATACCAACTGGAAGAACGCAGCCTCATTGCCGGGCGGGTAAAAGCCGAGCGATCCAGTTTCAACGAACTGATGGCCGCCATGGTCAAGGACGAACTCTCCAGCCCGGAAAAGGTGAGACAGCTCAAAAAGGAGCTCGCCTACCACCACAAAAGCGACCTGTTTGACCACTGCCGGACCATGGGCGAGATCGTTCTCACCAACATTAAGATGCTGATGCAATAGGACGTCCGGCATAGACTGTATGACAGAGACGAAGGAACGTCGGG
>JAJDFU010000307.1 GCA_020528935.1 Saprospiraceae bacterium
CACTGCTCGCTCTCTCTTTGTGTTGTTTTTTATTCTTCGGTGGTCTACCTCACTCTACAGCTCTCTATTCGTCGGCAGCGTCAGATGTGTATAATAGACTGAAACCCCCTCGGGCACCTCGTTGGCCTTCAGTACTTTTTGCATGAGGTGCTGGCAGGCTACCGCACAGAGCGATACTTTTTCGGACGGTTTCCACACGATCACATCGCCGCACACCAGCGCAATCATGGCATTCCAGGACCAGACGGCCACCGGAAAGTTGAAGGCCGAGATGATGCCCACGACGCCCAGGGGGTGCCACTGTTCGTACATGCGGTGATCGGGGCGTTCGCTCTGCATAGTGAGGCCGTATAATTGGCGGGACAAGCCTACGGCAAAGTCGCAGATATCGATCATCTCCTGTACTTCGCCCAGGCCTTCTTGCAGGCTTTTGCCCATTTCGTAGCTTACCAGGCGCCCCAGCGCTTCCTTGTGTGCCCGCAGCTCCAGGCCGTACTGGCGTACGAGTTCGCCCCGCCTGGGCGCAGGTGTGGTTCGCCACTGCAGAAAGGCCGCCTGGGCCTTTTCGATTACGGCATCGTACTCCGCACGAGTGGTGAGGCTCACTCTTCCGATGAGTTCGCCGTCTACGGGCGAATAGGAAGAAATGTAATGGTCTGATCGGGAGGATTCCTGTCCGGTAAAGGTTCCGGGATTATCTTCGCGCAGGCCCAGCTGCTGGAGGAAATCTTTGGTCATGGTGTGTTCTGGCTTACTTTCCGCCAAAAGTAGCAATTACGAGAGGATTTGGCGCACCACCTGGGAAATGGCTTTTCCTTCGGCCCGGCCGGCCAGTCGCTGGGTGGCTATGCCCATCACCTTGCCCATGTCTTTCATGCTGTCGGCCCCCACTTCCTGCACGATCTTTTCCAGCTCGGCCTTCAGTTCTGCTTCGCCGAGTTGCTCCGGCAGGTAACGCTCAATGACAGCGATCTCTTCCCGCTCCACCTGAGCGAGATCCTCCCGCCCCTGTTTTTCGTAAATCTCCAGGGATTCCCGCCGCTGTTTCACGAGCTTCTGCAGCATTTTGATTTCCAGATCCGGGTTCAGGGCTTCTCCGCTGCCGGATGTCTTTTGCAGCAGAATGGCCTGTTTGATAGCGCGCAGGCCCCGCTTGGCCGCCTCGTCTTTGTTTTTCATGGCCTCCTTGAGGTCCTGTGCAATGCGTTCTTCCAGTGTCATTGGAGGGTTGGTTTTGGGTCAGCGTTCGAATTTCCGAACAATCCGGGTTATGTCCACAAACTCTTCTACCGTCAGCCGTTCGGGCCGAAGGCTGAAGCGTTCGTCTTTCAGAATATCGGCATCCGGGATGAAGCTTTTCAGCGTATTGCGAAGCATTTTGCGGCGCTGGCCAAAGGTCTGTTTGACGACTCGCCGAAAACTGCGCATCAGCTCTCCGGGCACCAGGGGGTCTTCCCGGCGCCGAAGGCGTATCACGCCGGATTGCACCTTTGGCGGCGGATCAAATTGGCCGCGATTGACCGAGAAAAGGTAGTGGCCTTCGTAATAGGCCTGTACCAGTACGCTGATCACGCCGTAGGCTTTGGAGCCTGGATCGGCAACTACGCGCTCGGCCATTTCTTTTTGGAACATGCCGACCAGTTCGGGAACAAAAGCCGTGTAATCCAGGGTCTTGAACAAGATCTGAGAAGATATATTGTAGGGGAAATTGCCGATGATGGCAAAGGGCTGCTCGTCGAAAATCAGTCCCAGATCGGCCTTCAGGAAATTGCCCTGGATGACCTGGCCTTCCATTTCCGGAAACTGCTGCTCCAGGTAGAGTACCATGTCCGGATCGGCTTCGATGGCCTTGAAGGCGAAGGATTGGCCGAGCAGGAACTGGGTGAGCATGCCTTTACCCGGACCGATCTCCAGAACACGGGGGTGCTCCGGCCCCAGACTGCCGGCTATCCGCCGGGCCGTTGATGTATGCGTGAGAAAATGTTGTCCGTAGGATTTTTTAGCCCTTGGTGGTTGCATGAACGGTTCTCCCCTTTTCCTGGTCTAAATCTTTACCTTTACTCTTCGGTGTATAATGTACAGGAAGTAGCGAGAAAAACCGAATCGGAACATGGAAAAACACAAGATCGGGATAACTATCGGAGATATCAACGGCATCGGCCTGGAGGTGATCCTCAAAACCCTGGCCCACCAGAGTGTAAGCAAACAGTGTACGCCCGTCATTTTCGGTTCTTCCAAAGTGGTCTCCTACCACAAAAACATCGTAAACAGCGACTTCCACTTCCACGTGGCCCGTTCGGCCGACGATCTGGAACACAACAAGGTCAACGTCATCAACTGCTGGACGGACCGCGTCAACATCACATTGGGTAAACCCACCGAAGAAAGCGGGCAGTATGCCTTCAAGTCGCTGGAATACGCCACCGCTGAGCTCAAGGCCGGACGCATCGATGCGCTGGTCACGGCGCCCATCAACAAAGAAGCCATGAAGATGGCCGGTTTTCCCTTTCCCGGCCATACCGAATACCTCAGCCAGGAGTTGGGTAGCGGGCACAGTCTGATGCTCCTGGTGCAGGACGAGCTGAAGGTGGGTCTGGCCACCAATCACCTGCCCATACGCGAAGTGGCCGGAGCCGTTACCAAGGAGCGCGTACTGAGGAAGATTCAACTTCTGGATCAGAGCCTTCGCATGGACTTTGGCCTGGAAAAACCCACCCTTGCCGTATTGGGGCTCAACCCTCATGCCGGCGACGGCGGTGCTATCGGCAGGGAGGACGAGGAGGTCGTGCGACCCAGCGTGATCGAGTGCAAGAAGAAGGGCATGCTGGTGATGGGCCCCTACCCGGCCGACGGCTTTTTCGGCTCGGGGCAATACCGCAAATTCGACGGTATCCTGGCCATGTACCACGACCAGGGATTGGTGCCCTTCAAGACCTTGGCTTTCGGTGGAGGCGTGAATTTCACGGCGGGGTTGCCCCATGTGCGCACCTCACCCGATCACGGTACGGCTTACGACCTGGCCGGCAAGAACGAGGCCGATCCGTCCAGTTTTCGCCAGGCCTTCTTCCTGGCGCTGGATATTGCCCGGCAGCGCAAACGCTACAGGGACATACACGCCAATGCCCTCAAGCGAAACGAGAAAGTGCTCAACCAGGTGGACGAAGTCCTGCAAGAGGACGAACAGGAAGAGGGCTAGCCGGACACTTCGCCGGTTGGTCCGACTTGTGTAATTTGGCGCTGGACGGCTTGCACTATGCATGAACCCGAAAAATCTCCGGATCACAGCCTGCTCAACAGACGCTGGGAAGACCTCCTGGGCGATGTGCAGAGCCTGCTGGCCGTAGCCTATATCGCCTTGATCATGGAGGTGGCCTACTACCGGGAGTTCGGGATCAACATTGTCGAATATTCCAACGTCTTCGACTTTCTGATCGGCCCCTTCAAGCGCTCAGAGGCCCTCTTTTTTCTTTGTTTCACTTTTGCCGTCACTTTCTTCGCCTTACGCTTTGACATGTATATGCAGAAGCGTTTTCCAAAAGTTCACAATATCCTGAACCTAGGCATGGCCCGGAGAACCTGGTTTGTGTGGTACCGAAATCTCGCCTACGTTATTGTTTTCTTTGCCCTGCTGATCGTTTATTCGGTCATGCTGGGCGAGGGCCGTCGGGATCATCTTTGCGCCACCACCGAGTTCGATATGGGCGTCGTTTTTCAGGATCGAGCCGGCGACACCCTGTCCATCAAGGAGATCGGCGCCAATGCCAGCTACCTCTTCGGGTTGGATGGCAACAACCGGGTACACGTCATACCCACCCAGTCAGGAGTACAACAACTGGTCTTGACGGAAGAGATACGCGCTGAAAAAGCGCGTGCCAAACCCATTCAATGAAAGCCTTACCTACCAACTCCCAAGCCAATCTGACCGGTGGCACCTGGTTTGTGCACGAGGAGCCGGACTACATCCTGCGGGTTTGGATGTCGGCGCTCAACGGCAAGGAAAAGGTGTATCTCAACGATGAGGTGGCCTCCGAAAAACGCAACCTCACCAGCATGAGCACCCGGCATGAGTTCACACATGAGGGGCATCATTTTTTTATAGATGTGAAGGGTTCGATGGCCGTCAACGACATGGGCTTTGGGCAGGGCACGTTCCAATGCAGCCTCTTTCGCGACGGCAAGCTGCTGGGGGTGTACGAAACGGTGGCGCAGTCCAACGGCACCATCCGCATACACCCCGCCCCGGATTCGAAACAGGCCCGGGAGCGCGCGCTGGAACACTTTCGCCTTCGCGGGCTTCGCGCACTGGAAACCTATGACCTGCCCGAAGCCCGGCTTGACCTGCAGCGCGCCCTGGCCATAGACGATACGGCAGCGGAGATCCACTTTTGCCTGGCCTGCGTGTACTCCCTCGAAGAAGAGGCGGAGCGGGGAATCCATCACCTGCGGCAGGCCCTGCAGCACGGCCTGAGCGGGCAGGAACGCCTGCGCACGACCCCCCAGCTGGCTTACCTGCGCATGCGGCCCGGCTTCGAAGAAGAATTTTTCGGGGCGTAGACAAGGAGCGAACGTTGGTCTAAAAATAAACAAGCCCTGCCGGGCAAAGGGTGTTCTTTCGCGCAAACGCATCCCATATGTTTCGCATCCTTCTTTCCCTAACCCTTTTGCTTTCCTGCCAAGCGGCCGTTGCCCAGGAGTTCATCCAGGGTACCCTTCGCGATGCAGACTCCGGTGAGCCCGTTCCCTTCGCCAACATCGGCATCCCGGATCAACAGACGGGTACGGTAAGCGACGAGAACGGCCGGTACCGCCTGCCCGTCCGGGCGGAGCCGGACGCGGTGATCCTCTCGGCTATCGGCTATGCAACAGAAAGGTACTCCCTGAAAGAACTGCGGGCCGCTCCCGATCTGCTGCTTCAGCCTCAGGCCTACCTCACGGATTCGGTAGTCGTGCGCGCTTCGAGGCTGGGACCGGAGCAGGAACTGGGCTACCGCATGGCCAAACGGAGAAACAGCATCGGCATTACCGGTCGCTCGCTGGGCTTCGAGATCGGGGCTCGCATACCCATAGCCAAGGAAACCCTGCTCAAAAAGGCCCATTTCGTGCTCAATCATGCCAAGGGGGATTCTATCTTACTGCGTGTCAACCTGTATCGATGGGAGCATGGCCGGCCCGGCCGGCTTTTGCTACCGGACAATGTACTGTTGGAAGCCGGGCAGAAACGGGGCACCCTTACCGTCGATCTGTCGGCCTACAGCCTGGTCGTTGAGGAGGATGTATTCCTGGCCCTGGAGTGGGTAAAAGACCTCTCCGGCCTGGGCGAAGCGGGAATCACCTTTCGCTGCAAAAACAGCCCGGCCCGCAAAGCCAACCTCTACACCCGCCTCACCAGCCATGCACCCTATGTGAAAATGAACATGGCCCTGGGCTTTTATCTGACGGGCCGGCCGGTGGAATGAGGTGTTTCTCGGATGACTTCGAACCTCCGATGAACAACCTCCGCTCCCCGGGGCTTTGGCACCACTACCTCAAAGGAAGCCACCTTTAGTACCGGATGGTTCGGGAGATGCGTTTGCTCTGGAGAAGGGAAGATTTCCTTTGTTATACGGTTTTCAGGATAAAATGACCTTTCTACGAAGACTTATTTTATCCTGAAAACCGTGAATACCGCTTCAAGTATGAATCCCGCTTTCAAAATAGGTTCAGTTTCTGCATCCAATCTATTTTAAAGCGGGATAGGTCATTTCATACTTGAAACGGTATTACCTTTACTTATTGAATCGTACAAACCAAACCATCCGTTACGCCATGAAACACAAACTACCCTTGATGCTGCTGGCTGCCCTGGGGCTGGCCTTCACCTCCTGCGTGAGCAAGAAGAAATACCAGGACATGCAGGCCGGCCTGCAAAAAGAGCTCGACATCGCCAACGAGCAACTGGGCAAAACGGGCGAAGAACTCAACCGCTACATGAACCTGCTGGCCGCCTGCGAGCAGGAAAAGGCCCGGCTGGGCACCTCCACCCAGTTTCAGGAAGAGCAGATCCGCGATCTGCGCGAGCAGGTGGCCGACTACCGCGAGAAGCTGGACAAACAGCTCACCCAGGTGGGCGATCTCACCGTGCTGTCGCAATCGGCGAATGAGAACATCAAGGAAACTCTGCAGCAGCTGGAGAAAAAGGACCAATACATCCGCCTGCTGCAAGCCGCCAAAAGCAAGGCCGACTCCATCAACCTGGCCCTGGCCGTCAACCTCAAGAGCGTACTGGCCGAGGGCGTAGCCGATGAGGACGTGGAAGTGAAGGTGGATAAGACCGTAGTCTTCGTCAACCTCTCCGACAAAATGCTCTATCAGACGGGCAGCTACAAGATCACCTCCCGGGCCAATGAAGTGTTGGGTAAGATCGCCCGGATCATCCAATCGCGCCCCGAGCTGGAGGTGATGGTCGAGGGTTATACCGACAATGTACCCATTCGCAACAACTGCCTGAGGGACAACTGGGATCTGAGTGTGATGCGCGCCACCTCGGTGGTGCGGGCTCTGCAGCAGAACCACGGCATCGACCCCAACCGTCTCATTGCAGCCGGCCGGGGCGAGTACAATGCACTGGCCAGCAATGCCACTGCCGAAGGCCGCGCCACTAACCGCCGTACGCGCATCATCATTCTGCCCAAGCTGGATCAGTTTTACGACCTGCTGAATCCCAATAAGTTGCCGGATTAACCCGAATTATTCACGGATTACCGTGAATAACGACGATAAGTGGCTGAAAA
>JAJDFU010000316.1 GCA_020528935.1 Saprospiraceae bacterium
CCTTCGTGTCCCACGAACACTGCCGTGTACGAACCCTCATCCCACCTGTGCCGTCTCCACGACAGGGCCAGCAAGACCATCCCCAACCAAAACAGCACTAGGGGAAGATACCGCGATAGGGACCGTTGCAACAACCAGGCGCGCGCCGGCAGCCCCGCGCCCAACAACCAGGAACCGATGCCCAGCGCGGCCCACAGCCAGGCCGGTGCCAGAAAGTAAGCCCCTTGCCACCAGGCATACAGAAAAAAAGGGCGCAACGGACTGATCTGATCGCGAAGTTGTTCTCGCACCAGCGAAAGATTGTGCCTGGTACTCCGGTCCAAAGGCTTCAGGTGGCGAGCCTTCAGGAAATAAAACACCGCCAGCCCCTTCTCGTCCAGGCGATAGGCGGCATTGCCCATATTGTAGAATAGTGCGGCCGAACGATAGCCCGAGGCCTCCAGCTGCTGATAGGCTTTCAGCGCCTCGCGGTATTCCCCCCGCACATAGGCCGTTCCGGCAGCCTGCCATTGTTCTTCCGGCGACTGCGCGTTGCCGGGCTGGTTAATTGCCGTTACCAGCATCCACAGCAGGAGCATCACTTGCAGGGGAGTCCTGAGCATCCAAGTCTTCTGGTTCTTCATACGCTTCGGGTTCATCGGTAGGCGTGCGCTCGCCAAAAAGGGCTTCTAAAGATTGCGGCCGGCTGGCGAAGCGCCACTGGGGGTGCACCTCCCCGCCCGGACGGGGCAGGGGATTCATTTGTCCCTTGGGCGCTTCCAAAAACACGATGCGCTCCACATCCCGCTCCGAAAAATAGACCACCTGTTCGCTGCACTCCACCGTATTCACGCCAATGTAAGCATCCTGCTCGTCCAGGGCGTAGTAGGTAGAAGAAGCGTTGCCGACCACGTTCATCCGGCGGAGGTCGCCCGCTTCGAAATGGGCCGTGATGTTTCGCCCTTTGATCTCGTTGAAAAAAAGCTCCTCCGGCGTGTTCAAAATAAGGGCGTTTTCCCGCAGGTAGATCTTGTCGATCTCCTGATTGCTGAGCTGCACCAGCAGGGTATCGGCCAGAAACTGGGTGGTGTCCGACCACATGACCGGATCGCGAAACAGACGAAAGAGCGAATCCCGTGTGCTGTAGGCCAGCGAATCGCAAAGGCCCTGCAGGTCCGATTTGAACATGCGCACATCGCGATAGGCAAAAAGCAGGCGGTTGCTGTCCGATTCCAGTGTATCGGTGCGGAGCGACACCAGGGTATCGGCCGCCAGGAAAAGGGAGTCGCCTTCGACCTGCGTCGTCAGGTAGGGGCGGGCCGGCAAGGTGCTGTAGGCCTTGAGGTAGCCGTCGGTGCGCCGGTACAGTGCCGTATCGCAATGCACGCTCAACTGTGCCGCGGTGTCTTGCCAGAGAACCTGCCCGCTGGCAATGCCCATGCCGCTCTGTTCGTCGAAATCCATCTGGTCGGCATACATCAGATTAGGGGGGTCGCTCACCGCCGTTCGCCCCCGGGTTGCGTAGGATTCGCGGCGCGCATTGTAGCGGATCTCTTCGGCCTCAATGAGCTGGGTCTCTTCCTCTACGCGGGCCTGCCCGATCAGTACGGTCTCCTCGCTGCGCTCGTTGTACACGATGCGGTCGGCCGTAGCCCGGCGCTCCAGCTCGTTGAACCAGGCGTTGCCATCCAGCACATAGGTGGCCGCCTGGCCGTCGTAGCGTATGGTATCGGCGGCGGCCTGTTGTTTGCCCCGGGTAAACTCCGCCTGATCCCAAAAGGCAGCTTTTTCCTGCTCGGTATCGTAGAAGCCGCCTTCGCAGTAGATAACGCTGCTGTCGTTGGTGATGCGGGTGGGTCCGAGAAAAGTAACCACTTTGGTTTCGGTCTGAAACTGCAGGGTATCCGCCCGAAGGTTGAACTTGGGATCCACAATGGCCACGCTGTCCTTGAAATAGATGGTTTTCTCGTCCACGTAGTAATAGCCGCGCTTGCTGCTCAGTTGGGACTCGCCGTTGAACAAGGTAGCCCCGGTGGTATAGGTGGCCACTTTGGCGACCAGATCGTAATCGAGGCGATCGGTAAAGAGTTGTTGCTCGCCATTGACCAGCACCACCTCGCCGAAAAGCTGGGCCATCCCTTCTTCACTGTCGTACACCAGCGAATCGGAAAAGGCCGTGACCGAATCGCCCTGCTGGATGATCACATTGCGCATGGCCCGCACATAGGTCTCGTTGCGGATGTAGGCCGAGTCGCAATACATATAGATGCTGTCCTGCCGACGTTCCACCTGCCCCCCCAG
>JAJDFU010000322.1 GCA_020528935.1 Saprospiraceae bacterium
ATGATGACAGAGGAAATGAGCTCGCCGGCATTCAACGCTTTCTGAGGGTTGCCGCCCTCACGCACCCGAACGAAGAAAGTGCCCAGAATAGAAGTGAGGATGCCTACGCCGGCCAGTACCAGCGGGAGCAGAACGGCATTGAGCCCACTGAGATCGTTGGTTTCCTCAAAACCGGCCAATCCGATAAAGGTCGCGCCCAGCACCATGGTCCCGATGATGGAGCCCACATAGGATTCGAAAAGGTCGGCTCCCATGCCGGCTACATCGCCTACGTTGTCGCCGACGTTGTCGGCTATCGTGGCGGGATTCAGCGGGTGGTCTTCCGGGATGCCGGCTTCTACCTTCCCGACCAGGTCGGCACCTACGTCGGCGGGCGTCGTGTAAATGCCCCCGCCACGCCGGGCGAAAAAGGCAATGGGGGAGGGGGCGATGTAAAAGCCGGTGATCACGGGTGTACCCTGTTGGATGTCCCATCCGATGCTGGAATACAGCAGACAAAGACCGCCGAGCCCCAATACGCCCAAGCCGACCACGCCCAGGCCCATGACGGAGCCCCCGGTGAAGGCGATTTCCAGGGCGCGGCCCAGGCTGTTGCGGGCGGCGTTGGTAGTGCGCACATTGGCCTTGGTCGCTACGCGCATGCCGATGAATCCCGCCAAGCCCGAACAGAGCGCCCCGACGATGAAGGACAGGGCGATCAGGGGCGAGCTGCCTTCCGTATTGCCGCTCACGCCCAAAAGGATAGCTACAGCGACTACGAAGACGGCGAGTACCCGGTACTCGGCCTTGAGAAAAGCCATAGCCCCGTCGGCTATGTTCTTGGCGATGCCTTGCATGCGCTCGGTACCCTCGTCCTGCCTGCGTACCCAAGCCGTACGCCAGGAAGTGTACAACAGTGCCAGCACGCCAAAAATTGGAACGATGTAGGTAATCGTCTGACCCATAAATGCGGTGTTTTTTGATCGTAAACAGCAAGGGCTTCACCAGATTCCAGTGAAGCCCCTGCGCTGGATTCTCTAATCGGGGGCCAAAGCTAAGGCAAAAATGGATTATGTCCAACAAAGGCTGCGGCAGCAGGGCCTGAGGCTTTGTATCCAGGCGGGTGGGTTTGGCAGCCAGGGGCGTGCGCTTGCCCGGAAAGGCGGGACCCTCGTAGTACCCCATGTAGAAAAGCCCCAGGCAACGCGGCCCGGTCGTCAGTTCCAGAAATGCGGCAGCGGCCTCGTCCAGCATGAGAGGGGTGCTGCTCCAATAGCAACCGATGCCGTGCGCGTGACAGCTCAGCCACATATTTTGCACGGCACAGGCCACGGCGGCCAGCTCTTCCCATTCCGGCACGCGCTCCCGGGGGTCGCGCTGCATGCATATGGCAATGACGGCCCCGCTTCGCGTCGGCTTTTCCAGGTTTTTGCGGTATTTGAGCTCGCTAAACTGTTCCTCCCCGGCCGTTTCGCGATACCGGTCTGCAAGAAACTGCCCCAGCCGCTCGCGGGCAGCGCCCTCGAATACCACGAAACGCCAGGGCTCCGTTAATTTATGAGTAGGTGCCCAGTTGGCGTTCTCCAGGATATCCTCCAGGACCGGTCGCGAAATCGGCCGGTTGTCATACATCTTGGGAAAAACAGCCCGGCGGCTGCGCAGGAGTTGATTCACTTCGGTGGGATTCATAGAGCAGCATTCGATCTTGGTCGCGAAAATAATTCAGCCGGGCGAATTTGATTTCATTTTTTTCAATAACTATTGAAAATTTAACGGCAAGTTCGTATTTTAAGGGTCCATGTAAAAACACTCCCCCATGACTCCAAGATTTCAGAAGAACTACCTCACGGTCGACCTCCTGCTGCAGAGCCTGCTGGTGTGGCCCACGCTCTTTTCCATTTTCATTCCTGTTTTCAGCCTGTTCGGGCTCTTCCTGGTCGGGCTCGTGCAGATGAGCAGTGCACTGCTGGGCGCCCTGCTGCTTCGATCGCGCCTGCGGGCCATCTACTTCGGCACAGCCGCCTGCTTTCTCGGCCTGTCGTACGCCCTCTTTTCCACCTCGCTCATCCCGAACAGCAAGGCGTGGATCGCCTGGATCCCCATGCTCCTGATCTCCGTCATTGCCGGAGGCTGGTACTATGCTCTTACCGTGCGCGAATGGCAACAGACGCGGGAGGTTCATGGATATGTATAAGCGCATGACCTGCAGGCTTCGATGCACGCCATCGCGGGCCGAGCGTTCCGGATGCCGGCAGGGGGACGGCCATGGACAACGCCTAAAATAGCGCTCCCTGTAC
>JAJDFU010000392.1 GCA_020528935.1 Saprospiraceae bacterium
CTTTCCTCCAACTTTCAGTAAAACCGGGGCCCCCTGCCCTGGCCCGTAAGCCGGGGGCGCATCTTCAAATACTCCGGCACCCATCCCCACCCCAAGCTGCCCTCGGTGAAAATCTTCAATACCGGGGTCGATATCCGCATCCAGGTCGATCGCGCCGTTCGCGCCATTTTTTCCGGAAAGGTGGTGAGTACCTCTTTCATTCCCGGCTACAAGAATACCGTCATCCTCCGGCACGGCAAGTACTATTCCGTATATTCCAACCTGGACGTAGTGGACGTGAGCCGCGGACAAACCCTGGGAGGCGGTGATCCGCTGGGGCGCGTCAGCGGCGACGATCCCCTGCTCCACTTCGAGATCTGGCGAGAAAAATCGCGCATGAATCCCCAAGAGTGGCTCCGTTCGCTCTAAATCCGCACCCGGAAACTATTTGTGCCCCTCACCGCATTATATGTATGCATATTTTGGATGAGGTTTTCCAAATAAAGCCATTGGACATATAGCTTATGACAAACGACTGGAACATAGGGGTACAAGACCGCCGCAAAGGCCTGAAGAAAAAAATGGAACAGGCCGTAGTGGTGGGACTGGTGAGCAAGACGGAGACGGAAAGCCAGGTGAACGAATACCTGGACGAACTGGAATTCCTTGCGCTGACTGCCGGCGCCGAATCCATCAAGCGCTTCATTCAAAAGCTCCCCACGCCCCATCCCCGAACCTTTATCGGCAAGGGGAAAGTGGATGAGATCAAAGCCTACCTGGATAAACACGAAGCGGTCAACATGGTCATCTTCGACGACGACCTGAGCGGCAAGCAGGTCAACATCCTGGAGTCCATACTCAAAGTGAAGATCATCGACCGCAGCAGCCTGATCCTCGATATTTTTGCCAGCCGCGCACAAACGGCTCAGGCCAAGACCCAGGTGGAACTGGCCCAGATGCAATACCTCCTTCCCAGGCTGCGCGGCCTGTGGACCCACCTGGAACGCCAGCGCGGTGGTATCGGCATGCGGGGGCCCGGTGAGAAGGAGATCGAAACCGACCGGCGTATCGTGCGCGACAAGATCAATCAGCTCAAGAAGAAGCTGGAAAAGATCGAGCAGCAAAACATCACCCGGCGAAAGCAGCGGGGAGAACTGGTGCGGGTGGCCCTGGTGGGGTACACCAATGTGGGTAAGAGCACCCTGATGAACCTGCTCAGCAAGTCGGACGTCTTTGCCGAGGACAAGCTCTTTGCTACCCTGGACACTACCGTGCGCAAAGTGGCCTGGGGCAATATGCCTTTTCTGTTGTCCGATACCGTTGGATTCATCCGGAAGCTCCCCCACCACCTCATCGAAAGTTTTCAAAGCACCCTGGACGAGGTGCGCGAGAGCGATATCCTGCTGCACGTCGTGGACATCGCACACCCCCTGCACGAAGATCACATACGCACGGTAAATGCCACCCTGCGCGAACTCGGCGCCCTGGATAAACCCACCCTGCTGGTATTCAACAAAATCGACCTGTACCGGGAGCGGTATTACGACAAATATGTGGACGAAGAAGCCCGGCGGGAAATTGAGGAAGGACTGAAGGGTATGCTCCGCCATACCTTCGACCTGGATAACATCTTTGTTTCTGCCCGCACCAAGGAAGGCATCCCCCTGCTTCGCGAAAAGGTCTCCGCCATGATACGGGAACAATACAAGGTGCGTTACCCATACAGGGTCAACCATTGGTCCTAGTCCGGCAAATCCAAACTCATGTCAGATACTGTGAGAAACCAACAATCCATCGAAGGCCGCTATGCCCAATTGCTCACCCAGTATTGCCTGGATCTCCAGGAGGGCGACCGGCTGCTGCTGCGCACCACCACGCTGGCAGAGCCCCTCGTGCGGGAGGTGTACCGCTACGCCTTGCGCGCCGGAGCCCACGTGGAGGTGCAACTCGACTTTCGGGAGCAATCCCGCATCTTCTTTTCCGAGGCCCGGGGCCAACAGCTGGACTACCTGCCCACGCTCTACCCCAGGGCCATGGCCGAGTTTGAAGCCTACCTCTACATCATGGCTCCCTACAACCTGCGGGAAGACCACGACCTGCCACCCGAAAAGAGCAAGCGGCGCCAGCAAGTGATGAAGCCCGCCCGCGATGCGTACTTCCGGCGCGCCGCCACCCGCGAGCTCAAGCGCAACCTCTGCCTCTATCCCAATGCCGCCAACGCCCAGGAGGCGGGTTTGTCCCTGGAAGAATACCAGCATTTCGTGTATCGGGCCTGCAAACTGTACGAGGAAGACCCCCTGGCCAGCTGGCTCGAGCTGCGGCGCAAACAACAACGGATTGTCGATCACCTCAACCAGTGCACCCGCATTCAGTACAAAAGCGAAAACGTGGATATCTCCTTCTCCACCAATGGCCGCAGCTGGATCAATTCCGACGGGCAGACCAATATGCCCTCCGGCGAAGTGTATACCTCACCGGTGGAGGATTCCGTGGAAGGCCACATCCACTTCGGCTACCCGGCCGTTTACATGGGCCACGAGGTGGAGGGCGTCACCTTATGGGTAGAACAAGGTGAGGTCGTGCGCTGGGAAGCCAGCCGCGGTCAGGATTTCCTGGACTACATCTTTTCCCTGGACGGCACCCGGCGGTTTGGCGAAGCTGCTATTGGTACCAATTACGACATCGATCGCTTTTCCAAAAACATCCTCTTCGACGAAAAGATCGGCGGTACCGTTCACATGGCTATCGGACAAAGCTATCCGCAGGCCGGAGGTAAAAACCAAAGCAGTGTACATTGGGATATGATCGCCGATATGCGGTCCGGCAGCGAGATCCTGGCTGACGGCGAGCGCATTTATGCCGATGGCGCATTTTTGATCTGATGCATTCGACTACCAAAAAAGGAGTACAAATTTTATGCACTAGCATTTTTCTCTTTATTTTGCATCTCCCAGGCCATTTGAAAAAACCCATTTGATCCTTCCGCCTTTAAAGTATAGCAGGCATAGGAAAACTGAAAAACAACCCGAGTACCGTGAACAACATCGCCTTCCTAGAGCTGAAGTATGGCAACATTTACGGCGGATATCCAAACTTCTACGCAATCAGTGAAATCGCGCTTCTCGTATTCGAACCCGATTCCAAGAAAATTTTCCTGGAAAGCTGGAACAGCAATGCCGATGTGGATATCGTAAATGTGTACGCCAAAGTGAACGAATTGGGGCACACCATGAGCCGGGTTCGCGAGGTGATGAATATCCGTACCCGGCGCCGAAAAGTGTACAAGGAAGACTTTCGCCTCCCGGAAGAGGAACTGAAAGAAGCTTTCAACCGCCTGCGGAGCACCCGCGGCGCCATCAAGAACTTCTTCGTGCGCAACCTGCGCAAATACCGCTTTCGCGACCTGGTCACCTTCGACGGCCGGCGCGATGTGTTCCTCTGCGAGAAATCGGGGGCCCGGTTCAACCGCTACAACCTCGTAGACCTGCCAAAAGAGATCAACCAGGACACCAACTATCTCTTCTCCCTCAATAAGCTGGCCGTGGTCCTCAACTTTGCACACGATAAGTCGCATCTGCGGACAAACAACCATGACTACTGGTTGCCTACCCTTGCCTCCCGGCAACACCTTCCCAGATCTTCCCCCTACCAACCAATACGCGTGTTAAAGGGCCACCAGGAGTACCGGGAGCACAAACAGGATTTTCTCATTCAGGCTGCCCGCCTGCTGCAGAAGATCGAGAACTCCAAAGTGGACCAAAACTCCTAACGGAAGTTGCCGAATGTATTCGGCAGGTTCAATCCGTCCTGCGCATTCCGCCACCTAATCCAGCACGATCTCCTCTCCCAGTCTGGGAATGCGGATGTGTGCGATGCCCGCTTCCCGCATCTTCCGGGCCAGGATCTCCTGCCGGTCCAGGGTGCCGTGCACCAGAAAGACCTCCTTCACCCGGCCGCGCTGATTGGCCGTGAAATCCAGGAGCTCCTGCTGATCGGCATGGGCCGAGAACGATTCCATCGTCTCGACCTGTGCCCGCACGGGTTTGGTCTCGCCAAACAACCGCAATTCTTCCGCACCGTCGCGCAAAATCCCGCAAGGGGTATAGGGCGCGCAATATCCCACAATAAGGATCGTGTTGCGCGGATGATCGATGTTGTTGGACACGTGGTGCTTGATGCGCCCCGCATTGATCATGCCGGCTGAGCTGATGATGATGCAGGGCTGCTCCATGGTATTGAGCCGTTTGGAGTCCTCGGTGGCTTTGATGTACTGGAGGTTGTTGAAGCCAAACGGATTGGGGTCCACCAGCATGTATTCGTTGAGGTCGTCATCGAAGCATTCCGGATGGGCGCCGAAGATCATCGTGGCATTTACGGCCAGGGGGCTGTCCACGAATACGGGAATCTCCGGCAGCTTATCCTCGTGCTCCAGCAGGTCGAGCATGTACACCAATTCCTGGGTGCGCCCCACGCTGAAGGCCGGAATGATGAGCTTGCCCTTTCGCTCCACGCAGGTGTCCCGGATGATGTCCAGAAAGTGATCCAGCTCCTGAGGAGCACCTTCGTGCAAGCGGTCTCCATAGGTGGATTCACAGAGCAGGTAGTCCAGCTCGGGCATGGGCTGCGGATCGCGCAGGATCGGCCGGTTAGGCCGCCCCACATCGCCGGTGAAGCCCAGGTGGACGGTTCGCTTGCCCTCGCGGATGCGCAGGGTGACGGAAGCACTGCCCAGAATGTGCCCGGCATCGCGGAAGAGCACTTCTACCTGCGGATGTACCGAGAACCAGCGATCGTAGGTGAAGGTGGCAAACAGGTTCATCGCCGCCCGCACGTCTTCCTTGGTGTACAAGGGCTCGATGAACTGATCCGTGCGGCCCTTGCGCTCCATGCGCTCATTGTGGTATCGGGCATCGTTCTCCTGGATGTGGGCGCTGTCCAGCAGCATGATAGAGCAGAGGCTGCGCGTGGCATGGGTACTGTAAATGGTACCGCTAAATCCGTCGCGAACCAGCTTGGGTATGCGCCCGCTGTGATCGATGTGCGCATGGGAAAGCACCAGGCAATCTACCGTAGCCGGATCAAAGAGCCAGTCGCGGTTGAAATCGTCCATTTCTTCGTCCCGGCCCTGGTACAGGCCGCAGTCGAGCAGGCTGGTAAAGCCGTCGCCGCGGGTAGGGAGGGGTGCGCTGCCGGGGACGTCCCGGGCCGCCCCGCCAAATGAGCACTTCATGCAGGGTAATTCCGGCCGTTTCGTTTCGGCCTAAAATAAGGCCTTTTCCGCGATTGACGCAGGCCGCCCCCCTATCGCGGAAAAGGCCGGGGTCTTAATCGCGCCCCACTTTCAGGCCGCCGTACCGCAGGCTGGCCCTGATGGTGCCGGCGGAGGCATTGCCGCAGTGGCCTCTGACCTGGTGACTGCTGCCTTTCTCCTTTTCGTACTCCACGACCATATCCGGGGGGTAGCGAATGCCGGCGTATTCGGCATAGGCCTCCATGTGAAAGTCGCAGCGCGACTCCATGTCGATCCTGAAGTCCGAATAGCGGCCCTC
Organism: Saprospiraceae bacterium; assembly: GCA_020528935.1. Taxonomy (GTDB): domain Bacteria; phylum Bacteroidota; class Bacteroidia; order Chitinophagales; family Saprospiraceae; genus JAJDFU01. The sequence goes on from JAJDFU010000392.1 coordinate 5,529, forward strand.
CAGAAGGATTTCCGTAAATCCCTGGCTTACCCGGTCCACGCGGGCTCCGCCGTACTCCATATCGACCTCCAGGCTCCGGTTGAGCTGATCCACGCGCAGCTCGGTGTACTTGGAGTTGACCTCCACCTTGTCTGCCAGGCTGATGGAAAAGTTGTCGTATTTTCCGGTATTGACCAGATCCCGGATCGCACCCAGCTCGTAGTTGTCGTACTTGCTGACGCTGCGGATGTCGCCGGCTCGATCTATGAAGATCTTGGAGTACTTGCTTTCGATGTCCAGGTCCTTGATGTCTTCCAGGGTGAGGCGGGCGTACCGCACCTCACCGTTCAGATCGCCGGCTTTTCGAAGCAGGCCGGTGCCGTAGGCCAGGTTGAGCCGGGAATCATCGCCCAATTGGTCCACCTTGAAGTTTCCGTACTTGACGAACAACTCGCCCCGGCCTTCCAGCGCTTCCACAAACACATCGCCGTACTTGTTTTCCAGCTCCAGGTTATTGGTTGGGGGCAGGTACACTTCGTAGTGGATGGCATAGTCGTTCTTGGAAGACCCCCAGTTGAACCAGCTGCTGCCTTTTTGGTCGATTTCCGTCTCCGCCTGTACGCGATCCGGACTGTTGGAAAAGTTGATGGTGATCCCATCGAATACGTCCTGGGCCTTCGACTCGCTGGAGGTATTCACTACAATGGTCACACCGATCTTGACCCGGTTGCGCTCCCAGGTCTTCACCTCTATGCGGCCGTACTTGTTGGACAGGGCAGTCGTACCGGTAGGAGAAATGTCGTACTCCTTTTTAATGACTTTGGTGAATTCTTTTCTGGCAGCCTGGAGTGCCTGGGCCGAAAGCCCGAGCAACAAGAACGCCAGGATAAAGCTATATGCTGACTTCATCGTCCTTGGTTTTGGGTAACTCTTCAGGCAAGGGATTCGCTTCTTGCAGGCGCTGAAGCACCCGCTCCAGGATCGCAATTTTGGCCTGATACGTGCGAATGAGATTTTCTACGATTTGCTGTTCCTGGCCTTTGGGTGCGTATTGCAGCTCCTCCTGAAGCTCTTTCATCACCTTGTCCAGTTGCTCGAGATCCTGCACCACGGCTTCGTTCTGCCCGTAACGGGAAAGGCGAGCCAGGCGCTGATCGATTTGCCGCTGGAATTGCCGTTCCATCCCGGAGTACTGCGGAGCCATGTTGTCGAAGGACAAGTGCTTGGAAGA
>JAJDFU010000452.1:0-1188 GCA_020528935.1 Saprospiraceae bacterium
TGGAAACGGCGCGAGCGATCTACACCAAGGCCCGGCCGGGCTACCATGCCGTGAGCCGCAATACCATGGACGATCTGCTACTTCGTTAATCAAAACAACCGATCATGAAACACTTGCTTGCGATCTTGCTCTCTTTCCCACTCGCCCTTGTCCTTTGGAGCTGCCAGCCCAAAGCCGATGAGCCCTTCCACGGTTTCTGGCTCGGCTTCCAGGAAGCCCTGGAAACGGCAGATGCCGAACAACTGGCCTAGCATGTGTATTTCCCGCTTCGGGGGGCGCCTTTGATTTTGGGGCAGCAAAATACCGTGATGAGCCGGGAGGAGTTTCTCCAACAGTACGACCAGCTGTTCGACCCCCAGACCCGCGAAAAGCTCTTGGCCTTGTCGTCCGGCCAACTGGAAAGCTACGTGGTAGCCAAAGACGATTTTTCCTACCTGATGGGGATCCCGGAGGGCTATACGGTCTATGTGGCCCGCCTGGATTACGAGAAGCGGCCGCCGCGCGCCTTCCACTTTTCGCCTCACGATGCCAGCTTCAAGCTGCATTTTATGGATCCGAGAAAAGAATAGCGCACTATGGAGCAGGGGGCATTTAACGGCAAACGCGTCCTCGTCACCGGGGCATCCCGCGGCATCGGACGGGCGGCAGCCGTGGCATTCGCCGGGCAGGGCGCCCGGGTGGGCATTCACTACCACACCGGCCTGGATCAGGCCCGGGACACCCTGCGCGATATGGCCGGCACAGGACACGCCCTGCTGCAGGCCGATGTGGCCCGGCCGGAAGACGCCCGGCGGCTGATCGCGGAGAGCCTGGACCAGCTGGAAGGGCTGGACGTACTGGTCAACAATGCCGGGATCTTTCGCGCCCATCCGATCGATGAACTCGACTACGCCGCATGGCAGCAAGCCTGGGCCGATACGCTGGGCATCAACCTGCTGGGGCCGGCCAACCTCTGCTACCTGGCTGCCCGGCATATGACGGGACAGGGCCGCGGGCACATCGTCAACGTCAGTTCGCGGGGCGCCTTCCGGGGCGAACCGCAGCAGCCGGCCTATGGTGCTTCCAAGGCTGGTCTCAATGCCCTCACCCAGAGTTTGGCGCAAGCTCCGGCTCCCCATGGGATGTCCGTTACAGCGGTGGCACCGGGCTTCGCGCACCGGGCACTGAAGGACGCCTCACCCCCCGGTC
>JAJDFU010000452.1:1198-6715 GCA_020528935.1 Saprospiraceae bacterium
TGGTAGAAGGTCCCCCCCCAAGGCCGCCCGGAACGCCCTTACCCAGAGCCTGGCCCAGGCGCTGGCCCCGCACGGCATTTCCGTTACAGCGGTGGCCCCGGGCTTCGTGCAAACCGATATGACGGAACGCTACCTCTCCGGTCCGGAAGGCGAGGCCATCCGCGCGCAAAGCCCCCTGGGGCGGGTTGCCACGCCCGAAGAAGTAGCCCATGCCATCCTTTTCCTGGCCTCCGAGGAAGCCTTCTTTGCCACGGGCGCCATCCTGGATGTGAACGGAGCTTCCTACCTGCGCACCTAGACCCTGCCTTGGGATTTCAGCCATTTCAACCCTTCGCGGCGGGTGAGGGGAGCCACTGCCGCCTGTTCCAGAAAGGACGACACGGCCTGTGCATCCACCTTGGAATACTGCCGCAGCGCCCAGCCGGCGGCCTTCTGTACGAAAAACTCCGGACTGTCCGCTCGTCGCCGGATCAGCTCAAACAAAAGCGGTGCATCGGTCTGCGCCTTGTAGTCCAATTGCAGCAGGATAGCCGCCCGCTGGTACCAGAAATTGGGATGCGCGATCCAGCGCCGGGCGGTTTGGGGTAGCACCTCCGGATAGCGAAGCAGGAGCCGTCCGGACAGCTTGGGCGAAAGGAAATCCACCGTATCCCACCACGATTTCCGGGCGATCAGTTCGTCGAAAAGCGGCAGAAAGGACAGGTCCATATGTCTCCAGACCTTTTGGCCCAGGTCGTTGACCACGTATTGCCACTCGCGCTGGTCCTGATCGAAGCAAAGGCGAAAAAAGGCGGGTAGATCCTCCACCGGCAATGGACCCTGTTCGCGCCAGCATTGATGGACCAGGGCTTTGCGCTCCGGTCCCTGGATACCGAAAAACGGGAACTGGTCTTTCATATAGCGAGCCATCTGCCGGGCCAGATCAGCTTGGGCATGGGCCTGAAAGAGCAGGTTGAGCTGCCGGAGGAAATGCTCCGTCCGGCTCATGGGGCAGAAAATACCTCCTGGAAAAAAGCCTGGAGGCCATTTTCCGGGACGGGCTGCAAGGATAGGCGCCACTTTTGATTGCCCAGGGCCGGGATGACGACCTGGCCGATATGCCAGCTACCCGAGCGATGGGCCAAGGCCCACAGCAGGGCGCGCCGGCCGGTGGGCAGGGCCATACCCACCCATTTGCGGCCCGATTTCTGGAGGGGGATCCAGGCAGCTTCCCCACAGATGCGCACGCCCAGCTGCAGCTCGTCCTCGGGCAGCAGGCCGTCCACATCCACGCTGATCATACAGCGCTTGTGCTCCTGACTGAAGGGATACAGACAGGCCGCCCAGGTGTCGTCGTACAGCAAAATGCGGTAGTACCACCGGTTGAACTTGCGAATGCGCGGCATGACCTGACCTTCGGCCGACTGCCATTCCCAGCCCTGCTGATTGCCGATGTGCAGCTGGGCGGGCCCCCAGCCGAACAGGCGCGCATGAGAGCGCTGCCAGCGGTCGGCCGGGCACGGAATATCCACAAAGAGAGGCGGATCGAAATGGGAATGGCCGTCCATGCGGCTCACCTGGATGGCGTAGTGGAGGTTGAGACACCTTCCGGTGGCCTTGGTATGCAGTCCCTGCGCAAACAGGCCGGTCAATTGCGTGCTGGAACTTACCTTGAGGTGGGCTTCCGCAGCAGGGTCGGCCCCACTCAAAAAAAAGGCGGGCACATGGATCTCCGCACCACCCGAACAGCGAAGCACGGTATTCCGGCCGACCTCAACCCGGAAGTACTCCAGGTCAGAGGGGGGAATGAGAGGCGCCAAGGCATCCCGGAACACACCCCTGGTTTTGTGTTTTGGAATCATAGTATGTTAGTAGAACAACGGTTTTTGGTGGGCTGCTCGCTTCCACTCGCGGGAGGAGGACCAGCCCTGAAGTCTGACCAGGGGGGCAAAGACCTGACATTAAATGTAAGAAAAACCACCCAACCGAAAAATTTCGGCTGGAAAAATACTTGGATTTTGGTATGTATGCTTTCCTGAGCTCAAGGCGCTTAAATACAGAGATATGAGACCACTTGCAGAACGCATGCGCCCTAAAATGCTGGACGATTACGCAGGCCAGGAGCACCTGGTGGGTCCGGAGGGCGTCCTGCAGCAGGCCATTGCCGGCGGTCAGCTGCCCTCGCTGATTTTATGGGGCCCACCCGGCGTGGGCAAGACCACGCTGGCCCGGATCCTGGCCCACACGCTGGACCGGCCTTTTCACGCGCTGAGTGCCGTCAGCTCGGGGGTCAAAGATGTGCGGGAAGCCATCGACAAGGCCCGAAGGCAGCACTTTTTCGACCGGCCCGGGCCCATTCTGTTCATTGACGAGATCCACCGCTTCAGCAAAGCGCAGCAGGATGCCCTGCTGGGCGCCGTGGAGGACGGCACCGTTACCCTCATCGGGGCGACCACGGAAAACCCCTCCTTTGAGGTGATCTCGGCCCTGCTGTCGCGCTGCCAGGTGTACACCCTGAAGCCGCTGGCCAAGGAAGACCTCATCCACCTGGTAGAGCGGGCGCTGGAACGGGACGAATACCTGCGCGAGAAGGAGATTGAGGTGCGCGAATACGACGCCTTACTGGGCTACTCCGGCGGCGATGCGCGCCGCCTGTTCAACATCCTGGAACTGCTGGTGACCCAGCATCGGGGGGGCGGCCCCCTGCACATCACCAACGAGGGCGTCTCCCGCGTGATCCAGGAGAACATGGCCCGCTATGACAAGGGGGGCGAACAGCACTACGACATCGCTTCGGCCTTCATCAAATCGCTGCGAGGCAGCGACCCCAATGCGGCCGTGTACTGGCTGGCCCGCATGATCGAGGGCGGCGAAGATCCTAAATTCATCGCGCGCCGCATGGTCATCCTGGCTTCGGAGGACATCGGCCTGGCCAATCCCAATGCCCTGCTCCTGGCCACCACCGCCTTTCAGGCTGTACAGATGATCGGCATGCCGGAATCCCGCATTATCCTGGCTCAGGCCGCCATCTACCTGGCGTCCAGCCCCAAGAGCAACTCGGCCTACCTGGCGATCCAGGACGCCCAGGCCCTGGTGCGCCAAACGGGTGACCAGCCCGTGCCCCTGCATTTGCGCAATGCTCCTACCCAGCTGATGAAAGAACTCGACTACGGGGGCGGCTACCGCTACGCCCACGACTACCCGGGCAACTTTGCCGAGCAGGAGTTTCTGCCGGAGAGGCTGAGCGAACACCGCCTGTACAGCCCACAGGACAATCCCGCGGAGCGCAAGCTCGGCGCGCAACTCGGCCACTGGTGGAAGGGAAAGTATCAATACGGCGAATCGCCTGAAAAAGAGCGCGGCAACTAGCGCATCCGCGCCCTGCCTCTCCGGGAAGCCTTCTCCGGGGGCAGCTGGAACTGGGCGAAGACGTTGCCGTTGCGGTTCCGCTGAGCCCGTTCGAGGGTCTGGAAGAAGGCGTCCAGGTAATCCAGGATATCGCGGCGGCCGGCCCCGGACAAGAGGGAAAGCGACTGTACGGTTTGATACAGGCTCGCCTTCTTGCTGAGCACATAGCCGATTTCCCGGCGGAGGAGCTCCTGGTCCCGGTTCAGCCCCAGAAATACCCGGTCGCCGACGTAACGCTGCCCCAGCTCAACGGACGGCCGGGCGTAGGGCGCATTCACCAGGCCACTGAAATCAAAATCGTAGGGTACGGCGAAATAGCCCGACTGATCGGCGGTGCGATACAGCTTGAGATTGCGCATTTGTTGATAGCTCCAGTCGGCATTGCCGATCATATACTGAAAAAGCGCCACCCGCATTTCCTGCCGGGCATCCAGGCTGTCGGGCGCCGGATTGAACAGCTCGGCTTCCTCGGCGCCGAACCGGGCTCCCAACTCGTCGGTTTCCTCCAGTAAAATGCCGTAGCCGCTCGAGCGTATGCGGCCGCCGGGATACTGATAGGTGATCCGGACGAGGCGGGTCCGGTAGCTCTTGGGGGAAAGCTGCTCAAAAAGCTGATAGGCCAGATACTCGCGCAGAACCAATTCGTTGGCCAGGCGTTCATCGTCCAGGCACTGGGTGACCAGCTTGTATTTGTCGTACTCGGCCTGCAAGCCCTCGGCAGCCAGATCCGATTTCTTGAAATTCAGTTTGAGCGGAGGAAAACCGCAAGTGCGCCGGCGAAACCTTCCGCGGGCGCGTATGCCCACAGGCAAGCGCTGCAGCACGCCCCTGTCGCCGAGATATTGAATGGTAGCCGGCAGGTATTCCTCACCCCAGCGGTCGGCCAGCAGGGAGTCCCAGGGAGCGGTAAGCGTGATGGCCAGTGGCTTTCCCTCCGGAAGCCGGTCGAAAAAGGTATTTTGGGCATTCGCCTCGAGTGTCGTATCTTTATATATCGGGTTTGCTTCAGCCGAAGCCCCGAAAGGCAAGGCGATCCCCAATACCAGAATCCAGAGCGGAAGAACAGATTTTATGAAGGTGTTCATGAGATTTTTTGCTTGATTCCATGCTTCGTTACCTATTGGGTAACACCCTTTGAACGAAGACGCACCAAACATAGTTCTCTTTACCTAGATTTAACACATGGCATTCCAAATTAAATTTTGATGCTGTGCAATAGGATATTTTTTATCCGGACCACCAGGAGCTTGACCCAACAATGTATACGACAGGCCTTTTTGACGATAGAAAATTTTTTTTCCGGTTTTTCCGGATAGTGGGCGTATTGGTTTTTGCGCTGCTGCTCAGCCGGTGCAGCAGTACGAGCGAGCTGGCAGCCGTAGCGGAAGATCAGCGCCCCGTGAATGTGGTTCTGATGCTGGGCGACGGCATGGGGCTCAGCCAGATCAGTGCGGCCCTGTTTCAAAACGACAACGCGCTGCACATGGAGCGCATGCCGGTCATGGGCTATCAGAAAACGCACAGCGCCGACAACCTGGTCACCGACTCCGGAGCAGCCGCTACTGCCATGGCCTGCGGACAAAAGACCTTCAATTTCTCCATCGGCCTGGGGCCGGATTCCATGCCCTGCAAGACCCTGGTCGAAGTACTCAGCGATCACCATTTTGCCACCGGCTTTGTAGTCACCTCTCCGGTAAACCACGCCACCCCGGCGGCTTTTTACTCCCACGTCAACAACCGCATACACTTTGAGCGCATTGCCGCCGATCTGGTGGAGTCCGACATCGACTTCTTCGTAGGGGGCGGTCGCAAGTACTTCCAGCGCCGCGATTCGGACCAGCGCGACCTGCTGCGCGAACTGGAGGACCGCAATTTTCTGGTGGCCGATTACCTCACGGCCGAGCTGGATCAGCTGCGCCCCAATGTCCAGAAACAATTTGCCTATTTCACCGCCGATACCCGCCCCCTTCCCGCCTCGGCCGGGCGGGATTACCTGCGCACCGCCAGCTGGATGGGCACCCGTTTTCTGAGCCGCTATGGACCGGAGGGCTTCTTCCTGCTGGTGGAAGGCTCCCAGATCGACTGGGTCGGCACACCCACCCACATGCAACACCACATCGGGACACACCG
>JAJDFU010000220.1 GCA_020528935.1 Saprospiraceae bacterium
AAGGGACAGGACTCCGGTAGTGGAAAATGCCGACGGTGTAGTGAGTCGGTCCTTTGAATGGGCCTTCGGCGAATGGTGTAATCGGTTGTTGGCCGAGGGGTGTACCTGGAGCCGCTACAACAAACTGGAGATCGGCCACCTGGCGCGCATCGATGCCTTTTCTTCGGGCGTGATCAGGACGGGCGGACACGAGCAGGCGCCCAATGCCGTGCGCTCGGACCACGGGCCTTCCTGGCGCATGATCGTTGACCTGGGGCCGGAACCCAAGGCCTGGGGCATCTATCCGGGCGGGCCTTCCGGCAATCCGGGCAGTCCGTTTTACGACAACCAACTGGAAGACTGGGCCGAGGGGCGATACCACCACTTGCTGTATCCCGTCACCTTTTCGGATCTGGCACCGCAGGCCCAGGCTTTCTGGCAATTCAAAAACGAGAAGTGATATGCGCGCTATCGCCTTTGTGATCGTTTTTCTGCTCCTCGGTTTTATCCTCCAATGGATAGGGCCCTGGTGGCTGCATCTCGTCGCCGCCTTTCTCGTCGCTTTCTTCTTCGGCACCTCCGAACGATCGGCCTTTGGCCTGGGACTGCTCGGAGGGGTGTTGCTCTGGGGCATTTGGGCGGCTTATCTCGACCTGCAGAACGGCGGCATCCTCAGCAGGCGCATGGGCATACTTCTGGGCGAGGTGCCGCGCATAGGCGTCTGGGCGCTGGCGGCTCTGCTGGGAAGCTTGCTCGCGGGGCTCGCTGCCTGGTACGGCATGGTCGTTCGTCGTTCGGTTTGGCCGGTTCGTTAGGCTTTTTCCGCACCCTGTCCGGAAGCCCTTGCAAACTGCGCCCGATTTTCGTATTTTAAGAATATGAAAAACAAGAACCGAAGACGACATCGCAGGCGTGGGGGATTTGGCCCCAAACCGGGGGAATTCGGCCCCGGAAACCAGAAGAATACGCCGCGGGAATTCTATCGCCATTTATCTATCTATTTGATCTTCGCTGCCTTCTTTTTTCTGATCAATCTCTTCACCGCTCCGGGAAGCTGGTGGTTTTTCTGGCCCGTGCTGGGGTGGGGCATAGGTGTGGCTTTCCACTTTGTAGGTACGTTCTTATTTCCTACGGATGAGGAGGAAGAGGAATACAGCCGTATGCCGCTGGAAGATCAGGAGGAATATGAGGACGAACTGGAGCTGAAAGAACCTCAGAAGCGGTGGAACGAAAAAGACCTGGTCTAATTGCCGGGGCGCAGCTTGAGTACCAGCCCCGTGCCGTAGCGATGGGATAGGCCTATGTTCTCTCCACGGACGATAAACGCCAACTGGACCACCAGGCCCAGGTTGTTCAGCAGTTCGAAATATCCGGTACCGCCCAGGCGGGTCCAGCTGGACCCGGCGCCGCCCTGTATGTTTTCATCCACACCGGCATTCAGGCTGCGCAGCACTTCCAGCCAGCCGTCGGCGTAAAAGCGACCCGCACCCCAGCCGAGGCGAAGCTGAAAGGGAATGCCCCATTGGGCCTCCGGCAACAGGCGGAAGTCGAGCCCGCTCTGCCCCATGATGAAAAACCCGCTGTACAAGCGGTATTGGGCCGTAAGCCGCCCGTGAAAGAAGACGGCCTTTTGGCCGATGGGATTCTCGGTGTCCGTGGCGTAGTTGGAAAGCGGAAAGGTGAGGCCGAGGCCGGTGATGAGGGTCCAACTGCCGGCAGGACGCTCTTTGTACAGGTTCCGGTATTTCATGTACAGCGAAGCATCCTGAACGCCGCGGTTGTTCTCGTCGATCCAAAGGTAGGGGAAGGTAGCCAATACACTGAAGTGAGGTGAAAAACCGTGTTCGGCAAATAGATTGACGGACTGGGTGGTGACCGGGCGCTCCCGGCGCTCATCTCCGAAAACATAGGTGTCGTAGCTGTCGTGCGCGTAGGTCAGTGCCAGGTCGGTAGCCCGCGCGCCGGGCATGAAGCCGCTGACGGGCCCTTGACACCGGCCGTAGCGCACCGCCATCAGCAAGACGGTCAGGAGTATTACGGGTGTTTTCATACTTCAAAATTAGGGAGAAGCGGCCGGGCGAGGTGTCAGCTGCCCAACAGCTGCGCTGCTTGGAGGCAACCGAAAAATTAGTCTATATTTGACCCTCCTTTTATCCACAGCGAATGACAGTAGAGCGTTCCGACAGCCTGGTTATCATTCCAACCTACAACGACCGAGAGAACATCCCGCGGATCATTCAGGCCGTCCTGGCACTTGCTGTCCCCTTTCAATGCCTGGTGGTGGA
>JAJDFU010000362.1 GCA_020528935.1 Saprospiraceae bacterium
GGACCACGGGCAAGGCCAAGTCCAAGATCCGCTCGGGAATGAAGGAAGAGCGCCGCGCCGAAGCGGAGGTGGGCACGGAAGCTCTGCAGTGCAAGCTGCGCCACCTCAAGACGGATTTTGAGGAGGCCGTAGAACGCCTGGTCAAACACTACCAATTTCCCTCCCATATCGATTTCTTCTACGCCATTGCGACCGAAGAGCTCACCATACCGGAAATCTTCAAGGAGTTTCAACTGACGGACGGCCGCCTGGAACGCAAAGTGGTCGAGGCGAAGCCGGAGCCGCCGGTCAAGCGGGAAGAGGCTCGCCCGAGCCGCCGAAAACCGGCGGGTCAGTCGCGCCTGCTCATCAACGGCGAGCCGGCCGAGAGTTATGACTACACCCTGGCCAGTTGCTGCAATCCGCTGCCGGGCGATCGCATCTTCGCCTACCTCACCGCCAATGCCGGATTGAAGATCCATCGCTTCACCTGCCCCAACGCCACCCACCTCATGGCCAATTACGGCTACCGGGTCATGAAAGCCGAATGGGTGTCGGCCACCGATACCGACTTTGTGGCCAACCTCACCATTACCGGGGTAGACAGCGGCCCCGGCGTGATCGAGCGCATCTCCCACGAGATCTCCACCATGCAGGGGCTGAACATTCGCTCCTTCACCATCAGCGGCGAGGGCGGCTACTTCGAAGGTAAAATGAGCCTGCAGGTACGCAACATCGATCAGCTCAACCTGGCGATCCGCGGCCTGCAAAACATTGAACACGTCTCATCTGTTATCAGAGAAAAATAGGGAATGTGAATTTTCCCCTTCTACACCTCTTGATCCTGCAGCTGGATTCTTTTCATTAATTTACCTGCCTTATGAGTGTGCCGCGCCAACAAAAAGAGATTATCAAAGAGGTGAAAAATATTTTTGCCTCCTACCTGGAGCAAAACAGCTTTCGCAAAACGCCGGAGCGCTTCGCCATATTGGAAGAAATCTACAAGCGCTCGGATCACTTCGATGCAGAGGCCCTGTATATCCACATGAAAAACCAAAACTACCGGGTGAGCCGGGCTACGGTGTACAACACCCTGGAGTTGCTGGTGAACTGTGACCTGGTGAAGAAGCACCAATTCGGCAAAAATCTGGCGCAATACGAAAAGTCGTACGGCTACAAGCAGCACGATCACCTCATCTGTGTGGATTGCGGCAAGGTGCTGGAGTTTTGTGACCCGCGCGTACAGCAGATCAAGGATATGATGGGCGAACTGCTCAAATTCAAAGTGACCCATCACTCCCTCAACCTCTACGGACAGTGCGACGGTGCCTGCCCGCGCACCGCTGAGCCCGCTGCGGAGAAGGCCGCTACGCCGGCCGTAGATTGAGCTTTCGGCATCCCGCCTCTCCCTTGCCCGGGTATTTCGTACTTTTAGGGTCTTTAAATCGCACGTTTGATGAACATAGATGTGATCCTGGGCCTCCAGTGGGGCGATGAGGGTAAGGGAAAGATCGTGGACTATCTGGCCACCAAATACGACATCGTCGCCCGTTTCCAGGGCGGCCCCAATGCCGGGCATACCCTGATTTTTGACGACGCCAAATACGTACTGCACACCATACCTTCCGGCATCTTCCGCGCGGATTTGCTCAACCTCATCGGCAACGGGGTAGTGATCGACCCCATTACGCTGGCCCGGGAGATCCGCGAGCTGGAGGGCGCCGGCGTGGATTACCGCGATCGCTTGCTGGTGGCCCGCAAGGCCCATCTCATTCTGCCCACTCACCGCTATCTCGACGCCGCCACAGAAACGGCCAACGGGGCTTCCCGCATCCGCTCCACCCTGCGGGGCATCGGACCCCCCTACATCGACCAGACGGGCCGCCACGACTTGGGCCGAGGCGACAACCGCCGGCCCCACCTCCCGCAGACATACGCTCAGCTCAAGGCCAAGCCCATGGACCCACACAACCCATACCCCCCTATACCAATCGATCTGGAGGCCGAGGAAGCCAAATGGATGGACAGCCTGAAGGTCTTGCAGGGGTTGCAGCAGGTGGACGGCGAATACTACCTGCACGAAGCCCTGGAAAACGGAAAGCGCGTGCTGGCCGAAGGTGCTCAGGGTTCCATGCTGGATATCGATTTCGGCACCTACCCCTATGTGACCTCCTCCAACACCATTACCGCCGGCGTATGCACCGGCCTGGGCGTAGCTCCCAGCCGGATCGGCGAGGTGATCGGCATTTCCAAGGCCTACTGCACCCGGGTGGGTTCGGGGCCTTTCCCTACTGAGTTGCACGGCGAAACCGGCGAGCGCCTCCGCCGCGAAGGGGGCGAGTTCGGGGCCACCACCGGCCGGCCCCGCCGCTGCGGCTGGATCGACCTGCCCCAGCTGCGCTACTCCATCCTGCTCAACGGCGTCACCCAACTGGTCATCACCAAGATCGACGTGCTCAATGCCTTCGAATCCCTTCAGGCGGCCACCCACTACCAATTGGACGGGCAGCGCACCGAGCAACTGCCCTACGACCTCTGCGACGTCGAACTGGAGCCCGCCTACGAGTCCTTCACCGGTTGGCAGCAATCCCTGGACGACATTACCGACTTCGAGCAATTACCCCGCCCCCTGCTCGATTACCTGCAGTTTCTGGAAGACTACCTGAAGGTGCCCGTCACCATGCTCTCCACCGGCCCCGAACGGCAGAAGCTGATCCTGAAGCAAGTGGCGGTGGATTAGGCGTAGTCTTCAGTCCGCGCCAGCGGTGCTGACCGAAGCGAAGCAAAGCGTCAGTACAGCAGTCCTCGGTCCGAAATTCCGCTGTGGGGCTGCCTGCAACGCAAAACGCTCATCGAGCATTCTCCGCTATTCTTTCCCAAGAGCGTCTACAAATGCTTCGTACGCTTGCAATTGCTGAAACCACTGGCGTTCCTCGAAGCGAATGTGGCTTTCGAGCAGGCGGCCGAGTGCGTCGAGCGCGGCGGGCAGTTCTGCTTCGGGTACGGTGGGCAGCGCTTCCAACTGTGCGCGCAACTGTTCGTGTTCCCGGCGGACGCGTTCCGTGAGTTCGCGCAAGGCCGGGGCATGCTCCCTGGCCAGGGGCAGCAGCACGCGCTCTTCCCGCTCCAGATGGCCCTGGATCAGGCGGCGGAATTCTCCCAGGGCATAATCGCGCTTGCCGGGTGCATCGGTGGGCAGGCCCCGGTAGGGCGGGCTGCCGGCCTTGAGCAGCTGGGCCAGCACCAGCATAGGATGGTGCTCCCGGGAGTAGGGAATGAGGGCCGGATGGCGCCTGAGCGGTCGGTTTTTTGGCATGACCGGTGCGTTTTCAGGGAAAATACGACCCAGAAACTGTACTTTTAAAATATGCAGTGGGGCGATATCGATTTTTTGTGGGCCATCCTTCTGTCTCCCGTGGTGCTCATCTATGTGGGGCTTTGCCTGCTGTTCTATTTTTTCCAGCACTACTTCTTCTTCCGTCCCGAGATCCTGCCGCGCTATTTCGAGTACCAGTTCCCCTTTCCTTTTGAGGAGGTCAACTTCGACATGGAGGACGGCGGCCGGATCAATGCCATCCACTTCCGGGTGCCCAACTCGCTGGGCGTAGTGTACTACCTCAAGGGCAACTCGCGCAGCCTCAAAGGCTGGGGAAAGTTCGCCAAGGACTTCGTGGGCAAGGGCTACGACTTCTTCATGATCGACTACCGCGGCTTCGGCAAGAGCAAGGGCAAGCGCACCGAGGCCACCCTCTACAACGATGCCCAGACCGTGTACAAATGGCTGAGCGGCGAATACGGACAGGAGCAGATCGTGATCTACGGGCGTTCCATGGGCTCGGGCATCGCCGCGCGCATTGCCGCCTGGAACCACCCGCGCATGCTCATCCTGGACTCGCCCTACTACAGCTTCCTGCACACGGTGCGGCGCTTTGCCTTCTTCTTCCCCCTGCGCTGGCTGCTGCGCTACCACTTGCGCACCGATCGCTTCATCACCCAGGTCACCAGCCCCATCTACCTCATCCACGGCGATCGCGACCGCCTCATTCCCTACCGGGAAAGCGTGATGCTGCACGAGCTGGCGCCCGAACGCAGCACCCTCGTCACCATACATGGCGGCAAGCACAACAACCTGCCGGAACTGCCCCAGTACCACCAGAAAGTGTACGACATCCTCAACCGCGAAGCCCTGGCCTACACGGCTCCGCAGGCCAAATCGCTGCCCGCTGAAGACTAGCAAAAATTTGACACGGGAACTTTACCAGACCCCCGGAAAGTTATATCTTTGTGTGCGCTAAGGGAAAACGGGGTGCATACCCCCGCTGATATAGACCCATGGTGTAATTGGTAACACAGCAGATTTTGGTTCTGTCGTTCTAGGTTCGAGTCCTAGTGGGTCTACTTTTAAAAAGCCTAACTTACTGCATATCAGCAGGTTAGGCTTTTTCATTTCATAAATTGGTCTTTATTTGGGCCGTTTAGGGCTGCTTTTAACACTTTTTACCCCTTCCTGCTGCTTCAGGCCCTTCCAGAAAAAGTTTGGCGGTGCTAAGCGATGCTATGTTTAGCCCGGACTATGCATGGATTTACGCGATTGTAATGGTCTTCCATTTAATAATACGCTGATATTTATAGGTTTATAATCGGTTTAACCCTGACCGTAGTAAAATGTTGTCATCCCAAATTGGGGTGCATAGCAAATAAGTAACAACAATCAAAAAAAACTGATAACGCATTGATGGACAAGGTTTTGCAATTCGTCAGCCCAAAGGGCGGAGAATGCTGTGCATTTTCCGGGTTAGCACTAGAGCAAGTTCTTATACGGTTTTCAGGATAACCCGCTGCAGCAGGCAGGTCATCCTTTGCGATTGTATGTGATGGGCAGTGCGCCCTATGTGTCCTGTTTCTTATTGTTTTCTGACATGTATTATCTCAGCAGGTCGGGAAGTTTGCGCTCCGTTTTGATCAGGCGCAGCAGTTCCCGGGTGGGGTGAGACGGTTCTACCTGCAGCTCCCTGCGAAGGGCCTCTTCACACTTGAAGTATTGCTTGATCGCTTTGTCGCGCTCTCCGTGCTGGTAATAACAGAGGATCAGGTTGCGGTGAACCGCCTCCAGACAACGGTCCTTGGCCAGCATCTTCTTGAAGATGCCGGCCGCCATCGCATAATCCTTTTGCAGAAGGTAATAGGCCCCCATCCGGTCTAAAACGTGCAGGTATTTTTCCTGCAGGTTATCTCGCTCCAGCTCGCACCACTCCTCGTAGTGGATATCTTCCAGAAAATCTCCCTGGTAGATGAGCGCGGCGCTTTGATAATGGGCGAGCGCTTGGTCAAGGCCGTCTTGCTTTTCCAGCCTTCGCCCTTCTTTCCAGTAGAACAGAAACGCATCGGTATCCGTAAGGATGTCCAGTTCGGGTTGGATGTAGTAATTGCCGTCATCGTATAGCAGGAAGTCGTTCTCGGGGAAACTGCTCTGGAGGTGACGCCGGATCGTGTGAGTGGCTACATTCAGGGAGTTCCGGGCAGAGGCATTATCGGTATATCCCCAGAACTTGCTCAGAAGCTTTTCGCGGTGTATGGGCTTTCGGTGGTGGTACAAAAAATAGCCCAATAAGGCGTTGACCTTTTCGCCGGGTAAGTTGGGCAGCAGGGTCCCCCGGATTGCAATCTTCAACGGACCCAGCAGCTGAACCTCCACCTCGTGGTGGGGCCGCCGCAGGTCGGGTTTGGGTATTGCCCATTCGAACCCGTGACCAGGGCGGTTTTCCCATCTCGGCCAGAGGAGCAGGCTATCGGATGGGCTGGCGCGGATGCGATCAGGGAAAGTTGCCCAGAACGCATCCGGGCGTAACGGGAAGATCAGAAAATCGGCTGCACCCAGTCGAAAAGCTTGAATGATGTATTCTTTGGCGGGATTGGAAGCGGCAAGGATCACCGCGCAGCCCGGTAGTTTTTCGCGAATATGCCGCAGGAGTTCCAGTGCCAGATCCGGTGCTGTATCCGGAATAAGGAACACCAGTTCGGGAGGGGGCCGGTAATTCCGCTCGCCAAAATGGGAATCAAGGGGAATGGTATCGGTCGTATAAGGCTGTGGAATACACGTCAGAAGTTGGGAGATCTCATCCGTACTTCCGCCTACGATGACAATATCCGGTGCGTGTATATGGGGTTTCATTGGAGTTTTAAGTTTCCGGTGTCTCGAAGGGGTTCAGCTCCAGCACGTCCCTAAAACTCTGTAGTACACGCCTTTCGGCAGGGGTGCCTGCCGTTCATTCATTTCCATGACCCGTTATCCACAGGTATGGCTGTATGCATATGCCCCCGGCGCTAAATGCTTCGATCGCCTTGTCAGACAAACGGGATCGGGGGGATAAAAGAGAAGTGATTTCTCTTGAGTATTATAGATCAGAATACGTGAAAACCCCGGCTTCTGCAATGACATCCATCAATTACAGCCGGCATGCTTTCCGGCAAATGCGCGCTTTTTTCTCCCTTCGCTTCTATGTTCCTTTCGAACAGCCGTTAACCGCCGATTAACCGTTTTTTAACCGCCGGCTTACGCGCAAATAATCAGCAGATAAGCAGCGGATCGTATCTAATAATCGACAACAAAATTATCAACCCACTTTCCCTTTTCCGGGAGGAGATCTTTGAAACAATGCGCACCGAGTGACCGGCATTCTGGAAATCAGTAGATTTTGAGGAGCGTCCGGTATACACGGATTCGCGGAAGCAAAAAGAGCGACATCTGTGGGTTAAGCGAATAAAAGCGATGTCGGGTTCGCTTGCGAACCGGCTCCTCTCCAAACCCAAAAAAGGGAAAAGTACAAATACTTTTACCATGACTAGTCAAATTAAATTTGAAAGCCCGTGGTTCGGTCAATTATTCAGAGTATACGACGGCCACGTAATGATCGGTGAGCAACCGCTGATGCCTGCTGGTGCAGGTCACGGTGCTCCGGATACGGGCGGCGGGTCTCCGGTGACCGATATCGGTCAGGATACGGTCATCCACTCGGACCAGACGCTGGACTTCCACTACAACTGGCGGGTCAAGGGATTCCTGAACGGCATTGACTTTACCATGCCTGGTGTTTTTCCGGGACTGGTCGATCCCGTCTTCTGGGAAATTAAGACGTATGTAGAAGGCGTTGGTGGCTTTTTCGAAGGATTGGTGGATACCCGATACGAACCTTTCCAAGTAGGACAAGGCGTTGACTTCACTTCCTGGTACGTCCGAACCATTCCTATTCCTCCTCCGGGTGGTCCTGGTGGTACCTGGCCGGCCGGCGTGTACGACATCGTGACTACCGTCCAAATGGTAGGCTATGATGGTACGAACGTTACGGAGCGGCTGCCGGTAGCCGGTTTTGCCGAAATGGGCAAAGTACAGATTTACGACGCCTGACGTGCAGAGGACGAAGAGGATAGCTCTACCCACAAGCTTCCTTAACCAAGGAGATGCTTAGTGAAAGGAGAAATCCAAGGAGTTGATAAGCTCGAGGAAGGCGGCGGCCGGAACGGCCTGCCGCCTTCCCATCTGGACCGATTAAAGAAAAATTGCCATGAGAACAATAAAAAACCCAGGCGAAAAGCGCCGTCCTTCCCGCTATGGTTTTGCCACTTTTTTCCGGGATGGCAAGTATTATTTTCAGTTGAACGACGAGGAAGGCCAACCCGCGTTTTACGGACATGGCTACCAATCGGAAAAAGGCCGCGACAACGGCATCCGGGCCGTCATCCGCAATGCCAAGGACGACGCCAATTTTGATGTGGAACAAACCGAGGATGGGCTGCATTACTTCATCCTCAAATCAGGCAATAATCAGGAGATCGGCAGCAGCCCCTTATTTGATACGGAAGCGGAAATGGAGGAAAAACGCAGGCTGCTCGAAGCAACCGAAGAAAGGATTCCCGTTTTCGCCCGCGGGGAGGAGGGAGATGCAGCACCAGTTGCGCCGCAGCTCAGGGAAGAGCCTCAAGTTTCACCTCCTGAGGCAGGGGGGAATAAGCCGCTCGAAAAACCGGGCAAGCGGCCTCCGCATGCGTTCTCGATCACGTGTGATCCGGCTTCAGCCACCTGGCTGATTAAACACGAAGCCTCCGGCGATCGCAAAAAGCTGCCAAGCTGCCAGGGAAGTGCCATAGAGGCTTTCCTGCGCGAGCACTTGCCCGCAGAAAAAGAAGGGGAACGAACAGGCTCCGCTGCGCCCAAAGGCGTCCCGGCGAAGTCGGAAGAGACAGTGGAAGGAGCCATTGATTTTCAGGTTCGCTCCTTTGAAGGGGATCTGGTTGAACGCCTTGCGCGAACCGGAGAGCTGAAATGGATCGAGATAAGATCCGAAAGGGGTACCAGTAGCCCGTCAAAACCCTTCACCGCTAAAGTGGTGGCCAAATCGCTGGCCGGCAATGAATCGGTCACCTTATCGGACCTTAAAGAGCTACGACCGATAAGCGGCTGGTTTCTCGTGCCCATCTTTGAGGCCAATCAGTTGGAGCCCGGCACCTATCGTTTTACTGTGGATATCTATCAGGATGCCAAGGGGGAAGGCGATGTGGAGTACCACGGAAGTCGGACGATCATGCTGAACTAGGGAACCGTTTGCAGTGGATTTTCTTTAACAAAAAGGGTTAATAAAGTGAAGCTGACGTTTTTGTTTTTCACAAAATGACAAGTCATGTCAATGAAAATGAGATTCCTTTCCGAGGAAGACGGTTTTGAACGGCATACCTGCAAAGGGCGAAAGGAAGGCGATTGGGTCATTTTTGAATGTCCCGATTGTAATTATGTTCGGAAATGGAATTTGAAAACCGATGAAATGAAGGTCGTCGACCGAGGGAATGAAAGTGCGCTGCACAGCGGATTCATTGAACCCACCGGCCTCCAACTGGATAAGCTCAGTCCGAATTAACCCTGACAATTGCAAAATTTTGAACTTCAAGCAAGTACAAATGAGCCAGTCTCGTTCTGATGCGGTAAAAAATTCATGCCACTTCAAATTGGAAACGGAACCCGGTAACAAAACCCGGATAGCCGAAAAGCATCAAGCTTCGGGATCGTAGCTGTTCAAGCTTACTTGGGCCGGTTTAAATCGGATGCCCAACTCCTTTTGGGCCAGATCGTTTCGGTACACGATCTTGGCTGCCCCTTTGGGGGCTTTGTGGTTGAGCATAAGCGAAACATCAGAGACCGGATAACTTTCGCTGGATAACAGGTAGTTTCTGCCGTGAATTCCCTGAATAGTCGCTGCCTTGTAGATGCCTTCTGCCACATCTTCTACGTCCACAATGGCCCAATCCACATTCTGGTCGTAGAACATTTGGATGAACGGGTTGGGGGCGATCCTGTTCTTAAACAGATATTGGACTCCCATCGAAGTCGAATCTTCTCTTTCGGACAAGGCCCTTCCCATGACCCCAACCGGCGAAACGGTTACGATTTCAAAGGGCAGATCGGGATGATCGGCGATGAAGGCTTCGACGGCCTGGTGAGCTTTGAATTTCGCCTGTGCATAGGGGTGGCTTTCGGCGCTTATAAAAGGCGCGTCCTGCTCGCTGATCTGATCCCCGGGGTTTTTGTGATCGGGGAGCAGAGGAAAGTGGGTGTTCAGTGCCGCAACGGACGCAATGAAAACCACTTTTTCGACGCCCGCTGTGCTCCGGACGGTTTCCAGAAAATTCTCGGTCCCCTTGATCGTCGGTTCGAACAGATCTTTTTGGGGATCCTCGACCTCCAGTTGGAAAGGTGTGCCGCCATGTACGACAACCTGACACCCCTGTACGAATGCTTCCAATTGCGCTTTGTTCCGCACATCCAATTCGACGATTTCCAACTGATCTGCCTGGGGGAGTTGCCGCAGATGTTCGTATTTATCGCTGCGGGAGCGGTCCGTGACGGATGCCTTCACCCGGTATCCTTCAGCCAAAAATTTTTTGGTGTTGTAGCTTCCGATGTACCCGGAGCCGCCAATAATGCCAACTGTTTTCATGTTCATTCGTCTGTTGAGGCGTAATGGAATTTTGCCTGAGCGCTGATACCAGCTGTGAAGAAAAGCGAGCAGGCGGAGCGATCGAGTAACAAGATAGCAATCCAGGCATTGGAAACGCTACGATCAGAGGTGTTTTCTTGAAAATGGTTGCCCCGGCCGGCCCGGTTTCGATCAATACTCCAACATGAACTTCGACAGATTCTGCCCGCGTTCCAGGCCCAGCTTTTTGCGCAGGCGGTAGCGCGCCACCTCTACGCCCCGCACGGAAATGCCCAGCAGGTTGGTGATCTCCTTGGTATTCAGGTTGAGGCGCAGGAAGGCGCAGAGTTTTTGTTCGTTGGGCGAAAGGTCGGGGAAGTCCTTTCGCAGGCGCGCCAGAAAATCGCCGTGTACGGCCTGAAAGTGGAATTCGAACTGCTCCCAGTCTTCCTGTACTTTCAGGGTAGTTTCGATTTCCTTCACGATTCGCTCCAGGGCCCGTTTCGTCTCGGGGTTCTTGCCTCTCTGTTTGACCGTCTTCAGTTCCTCCTTGATGGTCTCGACGAATTCATTCTTGACGACGAGGTTCATGGTGGAGGCCGCCAGCATCCGTTTGACGTGCTGCAATTCGTTCTCCATCTTTTCCTCGTTCAATCGCTGGATCTCCAGCTTTTTCTGCCGTTCGATCGCCTGCCGCTTTTGCTGCTCGCTCGCCCGCTCGAGTTGCCGGGCTTCCTCGATCTTCTTTGCTTTTAGGTTGTACCGGCGTTTCTGCAGCCTGGATACCAGAAAGAGCAGGGCCAGGGCCAGCAATACATACAGGACCTTGGCCCCCGTACTCCGGTAAAAGGGCGGCCTGACGTTGAGGAAAAGGGTCTGGCTGGATTGGATCTCGCCCAGGTAGTTCCGGGTTTGAGCCGTAAACTCGTAGCGGCCTTCCCGGAGATTGGTGTACTCCTTGGTAGGAGAGCTCGTCCATTCGCCGAAGTCCTCGTCAAACCCTTTCAGGTAATAGCGGAACTGCTGCGTCCCCAAGCCGTTGAATTGAAAGGATTCCACGCTGAACTTCAGCACCTTGGCCTTGGGGCCAATGCGAAGAGGGGGGAGGGATTCCGGCTTGGGTGCAAAGGGGGTATGGGCATACAGCGCCTCGCCCTGCGACAGGTTGTATACCCGGCTGATCAACAGGGGGTTCTTTATCTTCAAGGGCACCTCCAGGGAGGGATCATAGTGGATGAAGCCTTCATTGGCCGCAAAAAGGACGCCTCGAGCAGTATGGGTGGATAGCTGCAACAGGTCGTTGTTCAGGTGGTAGCGCAGCTGGTAGAGCGAAGAGGGCACGAAAAGGTAGTGGTTTGGGCTCACCTGCTTAAAAAAGGCGACCATGTCTTCAGCTACCAGGTGCACGTTGTTCTTTTGATCCTGCCCCAGCAGGTAAACGGGCTGATTGCCGATGTGCTCGGCAAACCCTTCCGCTTTTCGAACTGTGCCCCGCAACGGGTCCAGCCGGTAAAGCCCGGCCTTTGTACCTACATAGAGTGCCTCCCCGATGCGGCTCAGCACCACCTGCTCCCGGATGGGTAAGTCAGAAGTTTCGGATAGGTTCTGGACCGCCACCTCGCTGAGGTCCTCCGATAGGCTCAACCGGTAGAGCCCCTTGTAGTACTGACCCACCCAGATGTTGCCCCGGGCATCTTCCTCAAAAAAGCGACTGGAGGCGTTGAAGCCCTCGATCTTTTGGACGGCTTGCAGGCGCCGGTTCTCATCGAGCTTGAATACGTGCAAACCGGAATAGGTGCCCCCGATCGCGAATTCGGGCTGCGATCGGAGGGTTTTGATCTGCCAAAGACCGTCGGTAGAGGCGATGCGCTCCGCCCGGCCCTTTTCAAGCAGGAACAAGCCGGTATGATGCCCCGCATAAAGCTTGCCGGCAATCTTCTGCATGCCGTAGGCGGGGCCTTCTGTTCCCGGCAGGAACACTGCCCGGCTGGCGGTTGAGGCCATGAAAAATATGCCGTTGGAGGTCGTGTAATACGTGCCCTCGGCAGCCTCAAAGGCTTCATAGCCGCTCCCCTGGAGGTTGATCTCCCGGTTCAGCAGGCGCAGGGGGGAGTTGATGTGGATCAGCGCGATTCCATTTTGCATACCCACCCACAGGTTGCCGAAATAGTCCTGAAAGGAACGCAGGCAGGCGTTGCTGGCCAGACCGTCCCGGGTGCTTATTCGTTCCAGGACTCCTTCCTGCAGGTCGTACAGAAACAAACCCGACCGCTGCGTGGAAATGACCAGGCGGGTATCCGACAACTGCAATACGTGGTTGACGTAGCTTCCCCGCAGCGCCTGGGCGAGTTCCCCGTACCTCGGACTGGCCCCCAGCGGACTGGTCCATTCAATTTGCCCCGAATTGTAGATCAGCAAGTATCCTGCATCCTGCGGAACCAGGCCGGCAATGACCTGTCCGCTTTGATCCTGAGGATAGGGTTGGACCAGGCTCCGGCCCCGAATTTCAAACAGCTCGCCTTGCGGGCTTTGAGTGAACACCTTACCCCTGGCGTAGAACGACCGCTCAAAGCCGTTCTCCCGCTCGATCAGGTCGATGGATTTTCCGTCGTACACATAGATGCCCTGGAAGGTGCAGAAATACACCAGGGAGTCGACCAGGAAGACATCCCATACCTCATCGAAATCCCCGGATCCGGGCGGGATCTTATCGATGAGCGATATGTACTGCCAGTCGTCCTCGAAATAGCCAAACTCACCCTGCGAGCCGAGGTATAATCGGTTGGTTTTTTCATCGAAGGCCAGCGATCGCTTTTTCTTGCCCGTCCGGAAGTTGTGTACTTTCCAGGCCGTGCCGTTGTAGGTCAGCACGCCCAGATTGTTGGCCACAAACAGGGTCATATCCCGATTTTGGGCAAAATCGATGTTCTGAATGCCGGCCTTGTATTCGGCCGGAGTGAAATTCTGGATGGGATACTTTCCGAAATCGGCCTGCACTTGCTGCACAAGCAACAGGAAAAGAGTCAGACATGTGACAAACCGAATGTTGTACTCTTTGCGGTGCATGCGCAGTTCATTATTTGCCCAATGTACCTAATTATCAGTATATTATAAGTTTTGGCCAAAAGATTTGAAGTAGTGGCTGGGCGAAGAGGTGAAAAAATTGTTGAGGTGGTTCTGCTGCCGGCCTTTCAAAAACGCTTTACATTCGGTTGAGCTACAATTAATAACCTGAGGTTCGGACCAGGCATTTCCTCGCAACCCACAGGCAGACTTCGAAACGAGCTTCGCGTTTATAAACCGGGACAAACATGAACAAAGTTTTTCTACCCTTTTTATTCCTCTTCTTTTCTGCTGCGGCATTCGCCCAGGCCGATCAGGTATCGGTTGTCACCAATCCTTAGGGAATGAAGTTGGTGGTCAACGGCGACGATTTCATGATCAACGGCATGAACTGGGACTATTTTCCGATCGGCACCAACTTCAACTACAGCCTGTGGAAACAATCGGACGACGTCATCCGGGCTGCGCTGGATATCGAGATGCCCCTGCTTCAGAACATGGGGGTCAATGCCATCCGGCAATACACCGGGGTGCCGCCCAGGTGGATTCAGTACATCTATGAAAAATACGGCATTTACACCATGCTCAACCACTCCTTCGGGCGGTATGGCCTGACCATAGACGGTACCTGGATGGCCAACACGGAGTATTCCGATCCGCGGGTGCGCGAATTGCTGCTTTCCGAAGTGCAGGCCATGGTGGAAGCCTACAAGGGTACGCCGGGCCTGCTCATGTATCTGTTGGGCAATGAGAACAACTACGGGTTGTTCTGGGATGGTGCGGAAACGGAAGATATTCCCTTTGAAGATCGGAAGTCGACCGTTCGGGCGCGGCCCATGTACCGGCTGTTCAATGAAGCCGCTGCGCTTATGAAGGGTCAGGACAGTTCGCATCCGGTGGCCATGTGCAACGGCGATCTGCTCTTCATCGAGATCATTGCAGAGGAATGCAAAGACGTCGACATCTTCGGCACCAATATGTACCGGGGCATTTCCTTCCGGGATGCCTTCCAGCGGGTCAAGGACGAACTGGGCATGCCCATCCTGTTCACCGAGTTCGGTGCAGATGCGTTCAATGCTATTGAAAATCAGGAAGATCAATACTCCCAGGCCTACTACATGGTGGGCAACTGGCAGGAGATATACGCCCAGGCCGCGGGCATGGGCAAGGTCGGCAATTCCATCGGTGGATTTACCTTTCAGTTCAGCGACGGTTGGTGGAAATTCGGCCAGACCGAAAACCTGAGTGTACACGACAACAACGCCTCCTGGGCCAACGGAGGATACCAGCGCGATTTTGAAGAGGGCGAGAACAACATGAACGAGGAGTGGTTTGGCATCTGCGCCAAGGGCCCTACCAATGAACGCGGAGTGTATCAGCTTTATCCCCGGGCTGCCTATTACGCGCTAAAGGAAGCACACCTCTTCGACCCCTACGACCGGGAAGCCTCCCTGGAAGCCCTGGATGCTCATTTTTCCGGGATCGGGCTGACGGAAGCGGTTTTACAGGCGCGGGGCGACCAGGCGGCCCTGACGGCCGAAAAGAACAAAATCGTCCGGCTCAGCAATTTGCGGGCTGAGCTGTACACCTTCAACACCGGAGGGGACCTGATCTCTACGCCCAGGGAGGCACCGCAGGGCGTGATCGATCAATTCCCGGATCAGCTCGGATTCGACCACATGCAGTCCTTTTATGTGGAGGTCGAGGCCCAGCCCGCCGAAGGGGTTCGGGCGTCCATGTCCGTCAACATTCTGGGAAATGTTGCCACCAATCCCATCAACGAGATCTTTTACGAGAACCGAGGCCGGCCCCTGGTGGTCAATGGCCCCAACGGCCAGGCCCGATTGACCTCCCTGGAGCGCCTGCGCGTGTACCAGGCCGAGTTCAGCTGGAACCACGAATGGTTCAACCTCAAAGGCTTTTACCGGACGGGGAACTACCCCTGGGGTGACGCGGGCAACTTTTTTGCCCGTTACCCCGCGGCCCACTCCGCA